>NZ_FYBH01000319.1 GCF_900185595.1 Calothrix rhizosoleniae SC01 | reverse complement strand
CAGTAACTAGTGAAAGATTCATCGCAAACCCTTTCAGCTCCAACCCAGAAGAAAAACTCTACAAAACAGGAGACTTGGGACGCTACCTAGCTGATGGAAACATAGAATTCCTAGGTCGCATCGACAACCAAGTCAAAGTAAGGGGATTCCGTATCGAGTTAGGAGAAGTAGAAGCAGCACTCAATACTCATCCCCAAGTAACTCAAACAGTAGTAATCACCACAGAAGAGCATCCCGGTAATAAACGCTTAGTAGCCTACGTAGTAATCGAACAATCCTTAACCAAAAAAGAACTACGAGACTACCTCAAAACCCAAATACCAGAATACATGGTACCCAGTACCTTCGTCACCTTAGATACTCTACCATTAACACCAAACGGAAAAATAGATCGAAAAGCACTACCAGCACCAAACCTAGAAGAACGAGAAAACCCGTACATAGAACCAGGGACAAAAATAGAAAAAACCCTAGCAGAAATTTGGTGTGAACTACTATTAATAGAAAAAATAGGCATCAACGACAACTTCTTTGAAATCGGTGGAGACTCAATCCTCAGCATCCAAGTAGTATCAAGAGCCAAAAACGCAGGAATCCAAATTAGTGCAAAACAAATATTCCAACATCAAACCATCGCAGAACTAGCAAGAGTAGCAGGAAGCGTAACAGCAGTAGAATGTAACCAAGGAACAGTAACCGGAAGCGCACCACTCACACCAATTCAAGAATGGTTCCTAGCAGAAAATAAAGTAGAAGCTCACCACTATAACCAATCAGTAATATTACAAATACCTGCAAATACCAAACCAGAACTAATAGAAAAAGCCCTATTTAAATTAATAAGTCATCACGACGCTTTACGTTTAAAATTCCCATCACTATCAGAACATCAACAAATAAATTATGGACTTGAATCAACAGTACCATTTAATGTAATTGATTTATCATCAACACCCCAATTTGAACAACTGCAACAGATAGAAACAATAGCCGCAGAATACCAAGCAAGTTTAAATATATCCACCGGACCAATAATACAAGCGGTATTATTTAAATTAGGTGAAAACGAAAATGGACGGTTAGTAATCATCATTCATCACCTAGTAATAGATGGTGTTTCTTGGAGAATATTATTATCAGATCTACAAACAATTTATCAACAATTAATCAATCAAGAACCAGTAAAACTAGAAGCAAAAACCACAGCATTTATTGATTGGGCACAAAAATTAAATCAATATGCCAACTCAGACGCAATTCAAACAGAATTAGAATATTGGTGTAACCAACCTTGGAATGAAATAACACCATTACCATTAGATTATCCATCACAGAAACAATCAAATATAATTGATACAGCAGTTAACTATAGCGTCAAATTAAATCAATCAGAAACCAAAGCTTTATTAGGGAAGGTAAATGAAGCTTACAACACTCAAATCAACGATATATTATTAAGTGCCCTAGCTATTTCATGTTCTAATTGGACAGGGAATTCAACAATAGCCATTGACTTAGAAGGACACGGAAGAGAAGAAATATTTGATGATGTAGACTTATCCAGAACTGTAGGTTGGTTTACCAGTTTATTCCCAGTATTATTACAACTATCCAAAGGCTATCAAAATAAAATATCCGATGTCATCAAATCAATCAAAGAACAATTAAGAGCAATACCAAATCGCGGTATTGGTTATGGAATTCTACGTTATTTAAGAGAATCTAGCCCACAAACAGAGCAATTACAAACAACACCCACCCCAGAAATTTGTTTTAACTACCTAGGACAATTTGACCAAGTACAATCAGAAAGTGATTGGAAATTTGGTACAGAATCAATAGGAGATAATGAAAGTCCCAAACAAAATTGCGAATACTTATTAGAGATTAATAGTTTAGTCGTAGAAGGCTGTTTACAACTGAATTGGACTTACAGCAGCAAAGTTCATGATTCAGAAACCGTAGAAAATTTAGCACAAAACTATATTGTTGCTCTTAAATCAATCATCGAACACTGTCAGTTACCATCAAGTCTGGCTTATACACCAAGCGATTTTCCCGATGCAGGCTTGAATCAATTAGAACTGGATGAATTATTAACAACAATCAAGACAATCAATCAAACCAATCTAAAAAATATCTCTTCTATTTATCCTCTTTCCCCCACCCAGCAAGGGATGTTATTCCACAGCTTTTATGCACCAGAAAGTGGAGTGTATTTTGAACAAACATCCCTAAATATAAAAGGCAATTTAGATATTGTTGCTTTTAAATCAGCTTGGCATAAAGTTGTAGATAGATATTCGATTCTACGGACATTATTTATCTGGGAAAATCGTCAAATTCCCTTACAAGTTGTTCTCAAACAAGTTAAATTACCTTTTGAAAATCTCGATTGGATAAACTTTTCTCAGACAGAACAGCAGCAGAAATTAGAGAATTTATTGCAAACCCATAGAGAACAAGGTTTTAATTTCAATCAAGCTCCAGTGATGAACTGTACTTTGGTGAGATTAACTGAAGATAGTTACCAATTTATCTGGAATTATCACCACGTCCTCATGGATGCATGGTGTTTATCAATTATTTTCAAAGAAGTTTTAAGTTTCTACGAGACTTCTGTTTCTGGTGAAGTTCTACATTTACCTTCACCACGTCCTTACCAAGATTACATTACTTGGTTGAATCAACAAGATGATGAAAAAGCAAAATCATTTTGGCAAAATACTTTACAAGGTTTTAGCGCTCCGACTCCCTTAGTTGTTGATAAGAAACAATCTCAAATTGAAGCAGACGATTCGGATTATTGTCAAATTGGTTTACGTTTATCGGAGAAAGTAAGTCAAAAGTTACAGGATTTGTCGGTAAAATCTCACCTAACTGTATCAACTATTGTCCAAGCTGCTTGGGCTTTGTTATTAAGTCGTTATAGTGGTGAAGATGATGTATTATTTGGTGTAACTGTTTCTGGTCGTCCTGGTGATTTGTCTGGGGTTGAGGAGATGGTAGGATTGTTTATCAATACTTTACCGTTGCGGGTACGAGTATCTCCTCAAATGTCTTTGACTGCTTGGATGGAGCAAGTACAAAACTCAATTATCCAGTTGCAGGAGTATTCTTACACTCCCCTAGTGGAAATTCAAGCGATTAGCGAAATCCCGGCTCAAACTCCTTTGTTTGATAGTATTTTGGTGTTTGAGAATAATTCATTTGACACCTCTGAATTGAATGATATTTGTCCTTTGGAGTTGAATGAAGGTGAAGGTTTTGAGCGTGTTAATTATCCGTTGACTTTAACTGTGGCTGCTTCTAAGCAGTTGTCGATGAATATTGGTTACGATACTGATTGTTTTGATGGGGATACCATTGAGCGAATGTTAGGACATTTGCAAACTATTTTGTGTTCGATTGCGGATAATCCCCAGCAACAACTCAATGAGTTACTTTTACTCAGTCAAAAAGAACGTCGTCAGTTGTTAACTGAGTGGAATAATACTGCAATGGATTATCCCACTAATAAATGCGTTCATCAATTGTTTGAGAAACAGGTAGAGAAAACACCGGATGCTGTTGCGGTAAGCTTTGAAGGGGAAGAGTTAAGTTATATCGAATTAAATCAAAGAGCGAATCAGTTAGCGCATCATTTACAAAGTCTTGGTGTTAAACCGGAAGTATTGGTGGGGATTTGTTTGGAACGCTCTATTGATATGGTTGTCAGTGTTTTAGCTGTACTCAAAGCTGGTGCTGCTTATGTTCCTGTTGACCCCAATTATCCCCAGGAACGAATTAATTATATTCTTGATGATGCTGCTGTCGAAATTTTAATTACCAAAACTAGCCTAATTTACTGCTTACCAACTAATGAAACTAAGCTAGTTTTGATTGACGATAATCAATTTGCATCCACAGCTAGTTGCTCAAACCCAGTAAATAAAACTAATCCAAATAACTTAGCTTATGTCATTTACACATCAGGTTCCACAGGTAAACCCAAAGCTACGATGATTGAGCATCGGGGTTGTGTGAATCACTGCTATGCAATGATTGATACTCTTGAACTCAAAGCTACAGATACTATTGCCCAAACTGCTCCGATTGGCTTTGATATATCTGTATGGCAAATTTTGACCATTTTGCTGGTTGGTGGTAGGGTTTCGGTGATTCAAAATGAAATCATCCAAGAACCAAGTAGATTCTTTGAAGAAATTGAAGCTGAAGAAATTACTGTAGTACAGGTAGTTCCTTCCTTACTGGCTACAATGCTTGATATTTGTGACCATTGGGGAGCGAAGAATTTATCTCACTTACGTTGGTTGTCGGTTACTGGTGAAGCCTTTAATGCTAATTTGATGCATTGGTGGTTTAAGTATTATCCTTCAATTCCTTTACTTAATGCTTATGGTCCTGCTGAATGTTCCGATGATGTAACTCTTTATCCAATTCGTTTTGGTGATAATTCCCAGTTATTAAATTCCAACACCATCCCCATCGGCAAACCAATCGCAAATACACAAATCTACATACTCGACGCTCACCTCAATCCAGTACCCATAGGAGTACCGGGAGAACTTTATGTGGGTGGGGTTGGTGTTGGCAGGGGTTATCTTAATCGTCCCCAATTAACTAGTGAAAGATTTATCGCAAATCCTTTTAGCTCCAATCCGGAAGCAAAACTTTATAAAACCGGTGACCTCGGTTGTTATTTACCTGATGGCAATATTGAGTTCCTTGGTCGTATTGATAACCAAGTTAAGGTTAGGGGCTTTCGTATTGAGCTGGGAGAAATTGAAGCTGCCATTAATATTCATCCACAAGTAAACCAAGCTGTAGTTACTACTATTGAGGAACTTTCTGGTAATAAACGTTTGGTTGCTTATGTTGTTACTGAACAATCTTTGACTAATAAGGAACTACGGGATTATCTTAAGTCACAGATACCAGAATACATGGTTCCTAGTGCTTTTGTTACTTTAGATGCTCTACCACTTACACCTAACGGTAAAGTTGACCGTAAAGCACTACAGACAATAGATGTGGATATCATTGAACGAGAAAATCAATATATCCCACCACGTACAGCTGTAGAACTTGAACTAACTCAAATTTGGTCATCCGTGATTGGTATTACTCCCATAGGAGTTAAAGACAACTTCTTTGATTTGGGAGGTCATTCTCTTCTTGCTGTTCGTTTAATATCTGCAATCCAGACACATTTAGAAGTAAATTTACCCTTAGCTACTTTATTCCAAACTCCTACCATTGAAGAACTAGCGGTTACTATTGATTCTGCTTCATCTGAAAACCTTTGGTCTTCCTTAGTACCAATTCAACCAAAAGGTTCATTACCACCTTTATTCTTTGTTGGGGGAGAAGGAGGAAATGTTTTGTGTTTCCAAGGTTTAGCACAATATCTTGAAAATCAACCCTTCTACGGTTTAGAACCACTAGGTCTTGATGGTGTAACCGAACCCCTAGGAAGCATTGGAGAAATAGCAGACCATTATATTAAAACAATTAAGTCAATTCAACCAGTTGGTCCTTACTACTTAGGGGGTCATTCCTTTGGAGGTACGGTTGCTTTTGAAATGGCTCAACAACTCCAAAATCAAGGGGAAGAAATTGCATACATTGCTATTTTAGATAGCGATCCACCAACTACCGAAGTCAACCATGAAGATGACAAGTTAAATCGGGATGATGACTCAAGGTGGATAAACGAACTTGTTCCAATGATTGAAGAATTGTTTGAAACAAATCTACAGATTTCCGATGAAACTCTAGCTTCCATCCCACCAGAAAAACAACTCAACTATTTCAAACAACAGCTAGAAATGGTTGGTATTTTACCTCCCCAATCCGATATCAAACTAGTTCGCGGTTTACTACAAGTTTACAGAACTCAATCTCAAATTGAAATTGATTACGTACCGCAAAATACTAAACCCACTGCGATCGCACTTTTCTGCGCTCAAGAAACAGATTCAGGGGAAAAAGATTGCGAACGTCTTTTAGAATTGCAAAAAGCAGCATTGGGTTGGAATCGACTTTCCCAACGAGAGGTGGAAATCCATACTGTCCCCGGTAATCACATTTCAATGCTGAATGAGCCTAATGTCAAGGTACTAGCTCAAACATTGCAAAAGTCTCTTGAGCAAACAAGGATTTCATTAGAAGAAGAACAACAAAAACAAGTGAATTCTAAATAAACAGAACTTACTCAATTATCTGCTGAAAGTGCGTTGGTGCGTGACACTAAAGGTTTCTTATCATCACCTTGAAAATCAATCAAAGTATCACAGCACCCTACGACTTCGAGGAAGTCAAAAGTCAAAAGTATTACCCCATTGATAAATCGAGTACCTCACTCACTCCCATCTCTAATAATAATCAAATGTTAAAAACACTCAAAAAAACGGGGATGTCCGTCTTTATTATTGTCTGGTTGGGTCAACTAGTCTCCGTTTTAGGTTCAAATCTCACCAACTTTGCTCTTGATGTTTGGGTTTATCAACATAGTGGTTCGGTTACCCAACTATCCTTTCTATTTGTATTTACAACTCTTCCCGACGTGCTAATTTCACCCTTTGTTGGTGTCTTGGTTGACAAGTGGAATCGGCGTTGGATAATGATTCTCAGCGATTTAGGTGCAGCTTTAAGTAGCTTAGTTATGGTCTTTTTGCTGCTCACCGGGAAAATCGAAATCTGGCATATATACCTCGCAAATGCTGTAAGTTCAATTTGTAATGCATTCCAAGCTCCTGCTTTTACTGCTGCTACTACCTTGCTGGTACCCAAAAAACACTTAGCTCGTGCAAGTGGAATGAATGAACTATCAGAAGCATTAGGAGAATTACTTTCTCCAATTTTAGCCGGTGTACTCCTGGGAATTATAAATTTATCCGGAATTATAGCTTTAGATCTAGCAAGTTTTGTGTTTGCTGTAACAACCTTATTCCTGGTTCGGTTCCCCAACCACAAATTAAGACGAGGTGCCGAACATAAGCAAGAAAAGAATAAAACCTCACTACTCCAACAAATAACTTTCGGTTTCCATTATCTAAAAACTCGTTCTGGATTGGTAGGCCTATTATTATTTGTTACCGTTAACAACTTCCTTACTGGAATACTTACCATACTTGCATATCCCCTCATACTTTCCTTTGCTTCCACAGCTCAACTTGGTGCAATCATGTCCATCGGTGGTGTGGGGACCCTAGTGGGAAGCCTAATTATTATCACTTGGGGAGGTGGAAGAAAAAATTATATCAACATACTTTTCAGCTTTATGTTTGCTAACGGATTTGCCATGATGCTTGCAGGGTTTCATCCTTCCGTTGCTCTACTTACCCTAGCTGCTTTTCTATTTTTTATGGGAATTCCTTTCGTCACTAGTTCTGCTCAAGTTATTTTTCAAAAAAAGGTTGCTCCCGAAGTACAAGGAAGAGTCTTTTCATTTAATGAATCTATCGGTAGTGCTTCCTTACCCTTAGCTTATCTTGTTGCAGGTCCCCTAGCTGACAGAATATTTGAACCTTTAATGACAGCTAATGGTCCTCTTGCTGGAAGTATTGGACAAATCATCGGAACCGGTCCCGGTCGGGGTATTGGTTTGATGTTTATCATCCTGGGAATATTAACTATGTTAGTCACTATTATTGCCTATCAGTATGCTCCCCTGAGAAGAGTAGAACGTGATTTACCTGATGCATACCATTTAGCTGATGAAATGGATTTCACTGATTGCACCGATAATTGTTGATTAATTCCTAATTATTGATTGCTAATTCTTAATTATTATTGGTATCAACTATGTTTAAAAAGCGATATCCAAAATTTTATTACTTAGCTTTAGCAGGTATTTTAAGTGTTTGTACGGCTTGCGACTCTTTGAAAGCACAGAGTAATGATATTCCCAAATCCACAACCGCACCTATTAGGTATGTAGCTCAAACTCGGGTAGTAGCCATAGGAAGATTGATTCCGAAAGGGGATGTGATTAAAATTTCTGTATTAAATGCTCGTGATAGTCGGGTTAATCAAATTTTAGTCAAAGTTGGGGATTTTGTTAAAGCGAATCAAGTAATTGCAATTTTACAAGGAAAAGAAAGAGCCGAACAACAACTTCGAGATGCTTTAGCAAATGTAGCCATCAAACGAGCGCAATTATTAAAAACTCAGCAGGGGAATGTAAAAAAAGCTGAAATAACGGCACAAAAAGCTACAATTGCTGAATTGTCAGCCAGAATCAGAAGTGAAACTAAACTAAAACAAGCTAAAGTTGCTCAAGCTAAAGCGACTATACGTAACTCAAAAGTTCAGTATCAACGCAATCTTGCTTTATTAGAAGAAGGAGCAATCAGTATATCTCAAGCTGATAATGCTCGGGAGGAATACGAGAAAGCACAAGCAACTCTAAATCAAAATAAAGCAGACTTAGAAAATACCGAACTTACCCTTAAAGCACAAATTGATAAAGAAAAAGCGAATTTACAGGAATTACTTGAAGTTCGTCCCGTTGATGTAGAAATTGCTAAAGCCGAATTAGAACAAGCTTTAATTCAAGTAGAACAACGCAAAGCCGAATTAGATAACTCTAAAGTACGAGTACCCATAGCGGGACAAATTTTGAGAATTAACACCCGTGTTGGTGAACAGATTAACACCGATTTAGGTATCGCCGAACTCGGACAAACTAAACAAATGTACGTAGTTACAGAAATTAACGAAACTGATATCGCCAAAATCAATTTAGGACAAAATGCAATTATAAACAGTGAATATGGCGGTTTCAAAGGTGAAATAAAAGGAACTGTAGAGCAAATAGGATTACAAATAGGTCAAACTAGTTTGGAACAGGGTCAAAATAATCCCAAAAATGATAAAAATGCTCGTGTTGTAGAAGTAAAAGTCCGTATCAACTCCGAAGATAGCAAAAAGATAGCTGCTTTTACCGGAATGCAGGTAAGAGTGAAAATTGATATTGAATCAACCAAAAATGCACGATTGATCGCGGATTAAATGGATGACACTTATGACACTGATTTCTTAACAAATAACAAATAACAACTAATAATTAACAACTAACAATGAAACTTACTTTTCTAAAAAATTTAGAGACTCCCTTAGCCTGGGCACAATTATCACATCAAAAAGTACGGCTTGCAGTTGCAACTACAGGAGTTTGTTTTGCCAATATTCTCATGTTTACTCAGATGGGTTTGCTTTCAATGTTAACTGAAGGTACAACTAAACTACATGAAAGTTTGGCTGGAGATTTATTTTTGGTGTCTTCCTTCAGTCCAACATTGAGATGGGGAATGTCTTTTCCTCGCTCTGTTATGTACCAAGCTGGGGGAATTGATGGTGTAGCTTCAGTAAGTCCTATTTATATCAGTAGCGCCAATTGGGTAAATCCTCAAGAGCTATCAAAAACTAATGACTCAAAACAACAAGGAGAAGCATTTACCAGCGAAGTTAGAATTATTGCTATTAATCCTGCTCAACCACCGGTATTTAATCTGAGTGAAGTTAATCAACAAATCACAAAATTAAATGTACCAGATACAGTATTGTTTGACAGATTTTCTCAAGATTCATTTGGTGATATTCCGCAATTAATAAATGGAAAACAGGAAATCACAACGATAATGGGAAATCGTCGTACCTATATAATTGGACTTTTTAATATGGGTAGTTCTTTGTCCAATAATGGTAACGTCATTATGAGCGATTGGAATTATGCTCAGCGTAGTGGAGGAGAAAAGCTCGATCAAGTTGCGATTGGTGTACTTAGGTTGGATAAGGGAGCAAATTTAAAAGCCATACAAGCAACCCTACGTGCTAATTTTCTCAATAATTTAGGAGTAGAAGTTTATACTCGTCAAGAATTAATTGTAAGAGAACAAGAATTTGAAATGTCAGAACCCAATGGTGTGGTTTTAACATTCGGTACTATAGTAGGTTTTCTGGTTGGTGTAATTATCGTTTATCAAGTACTTTACTCCGATATCAACGACCACTTAAGCGAATATGCCACCCTTAAAGCAATGGGTTACAGCGATATTTCTTTATTAAACGTCATCATTACCGAAGCAATTATTCTCGGAATTATGGGATTTATTCCCGGTTTTATTGCATCATTAGGGCTTTATCAACTATTAGCCAGCCTCACCAAAATTCCCTTAACAATGAAACTAACCGTAGGCATCCAAGTATTTATTCTAACTCAAATCATGTGTGCCCTATCCGGTGCGATCGCCACAAATAAACTTCGCTCCGCAGACCCTGCTGATGTATTTTAATTAGTTGTTAGTAGTGAGTGATTAGTTGTTATTTGCTATTCACCAATTATCCGTGTTATCAGAGCCATCAATTTAGTCCACGTTCGATATTATGAATTATACAGTTGCTGTTAACAATCTCAATCATTATTTTGGCAAAGAAAAGCTACGTAAACCTGTTTTAAATAACATTAGTTTAGAAATTAATTCTGGAGAAATCATTATTCTTACAGGCCCTTCTGGTAGTGGTAAAACTACTTTATTATCTTTAATTGGGGGTTTGCGTTCCGTACAAGAAGGTAGTCTAAAAATCCTCGGTCAAGAATTGCAAGGTATAAGCAAAAAACAACTAACCAAACTACGCAATCAAATCGGTTATATTTTTCAACACCACAATTTACTTAATTGTCTTAGCGCTTATAGTAACGTGCGAATGTCCTTAAAATTGCACCCCCAAATCCCCAAATCCCAATATAGAAAACGGAGTGTAGCAATCTTAGAATCAGTGGGTTTAGGTTCAAGAGTCGATTTTTACCCAGAAGAATTATCTGGAGGACAGAAACAAAGAGTTGCTATAGCAAGAGCTTTGGTAACTCAACCAAAGTTAGTATTAGCTGACGAACCCACCGCTTCCCTAGATAGTAAATCAGGTAGAGATGTAGTCAATATAATTCAGCATTTAGCTCAAGAAGAAGGCTGTTCGGTACTGCTTGTAACTCACGATAACCGTATTTTAGACATCGCCGATAGAATTATATGTATGGAAGATGGATATTTGCAAAATTGAAATATAAATATTTGTAAACAATCATGTAATTTTTAGATTTTTAACCTGAGTAGAATGGAGTGTCTAGATTGTTTAACCTGAAATCAAGGTGTTAACATGACGTTCTTATACTTTTAAATAGTTATGATAAATGCTGACGTTCAATACACAAAAAATGGACAGTTGGATTACTTTTCCTAAACCCAATCCAAAAGCTGATTTACGTTTGTTCTGCTTTCCTTATGCTGGAGGAAGTTCGACTATATTTCGTCCTTGGCTAAATAAACTTCTAAATAATATAGAAATTTGTCCCATCGAACTTCCCGGTAGAGGAAGCAAAATAAAACAGGCTCCATTAAATAGGTTGGAACCAATAATAGAATCATTCTCATTACAAATCAAACCATACTTAGATAAACCATTTGCTTTTTTTGGTCATAGTATGGGAGGAATCTTGAGTTTTGAACTAACAAGATTATTGTATAAAAAGTATAAAATTGGTCCTGTGCATTTATTCATATCTGCTCGTTCTGCTCCTCAAATAATAGATTCTAAACCACCAATTCATACTCTTCCAGAATCCGATTTTATTGAGAAATTACGGGATTACAATGGTACACCAAATGCAGTATTACAGAATAAAGAATTAATGCAATTATTTCTGCCTATATTACGAGCAGATTTTGCAGTATTAGAAACTTATACATATCATCATGCACCACCTCTAGAATGCCCTATTTCTGTATTTGGTGGATTAGAAGATAATAAAGTTTCTGTTGAAAATTTAGAACCTTGGAGAGCACAAACAAATAATAATTTCTGTTTAAAAATGTTTCCTGGAGGTCATTTCTTCATCAATGATTATTATCCACTGCTAATTGAAAAAATTTCTGAGATACTGAAAAATTGAGTAATAGTTGACGATTTTTTCAGAAAAGTGTAAATATGTCGAGTTACATCCATATTAGGTAAATTCAAAAAATAACATATCCAGCCCTGGTATTTAAAACTTCAAAACTTAACGCTAGGGCTAAATTTTGACTTGGAAGTGCTTTCTTTTCAACTTAATAACAATTCTTAATGAGTTGGCAAAACATCAAAATGAATATTTTGGGACTTGCTTAAACTGGATTCCCGCATAATAATGCTTTAGGGTGGCTTGTTTTTTCAAGCAGATTGTGATCGCCCGGAAGAATTCATCTAAAGAAAAAGGCTTGCTCAAATAGTAATCTGATTTAACTTGGATTTTATCGGTAAATTAGGATTTTACGCTGAATACTGAGTTATTAAATTGCATCAATAAAACTTGGTGCAAGATGTGAACGCCTAACTAGTGGCTATCGTCACTAGCAACAAATGAAACTAGCACATTTGATGAAAGTTCAAATCCTTAGCGGGTGAAGGTTTACAAACGTGTAAGTTAGAAGATTACACTATTGCTATTTGTGAATAAATGTAAAGGTTTGTAGAATTTCTGGGCTTCTAATTCCGAGTATAAGTACAAAGTTCAACTGCAAGGTTTTTTGATTTTTTCAAGCAAGTGGCGATAAGCCCAGAGGACATCGAAGGCATTGCTAAATCTGAAAATGTGAACTTTGATGCAAATTGTGATATGAATGATGATTCAAAACAACAATTAAATACATGCCTTAAAGAACTGGCATTGCAAGCCCAAGAGTATTCTAAGACATCTAAGCAACGCCGGGAAGCTTTAACAAGAGCAAATTTTAAAGCAATAGAGAAAAAAAGACATTCTGGAATGTCTTGGAAGGAAATCCCCGCAGAATGGGGAATTGGAATTTATTCATTACATATTTTTTTCCAAAGATGTATGAAAAAATTTACTCCAATTTAAAAAAAATGTGTGTAAACCCAATTAAGTATTAACCAACTTTAAAATGATGAACAGCCAAGCAGATATCTTAACTTATTCCGGACCAATACCTCCCAATGTGAGAAGAAAGTCTGAGGAGATTTGCCGTCACTTTCCTCAAGGGAATAAAGCCGAAAAAGTTCGTCTCAATACCTTCGCTGTATTGTTTGTTAATTCATATCTAGAATTCATGGGATTTGAGACAGATTTAGAAGCAAGTGATAGCCAGAATATCTTATCCCAAATGTATTTAGATATTGCTGATTTGTTGTTAAAGAATAATTCTTATTTAGAATGCCGTCCAGTATTAGAAGGAGAAAATTATGTTTACGTACCGCCAGAATTGCATTCAAAGGAAGTTTGTGGCTCATCAAACCTTATTGGTTATTTAGCAGTACAAATTAGTGAATCATTCCGGGAAGCAAAAATATTAGGATTTATTAAAGAAATACACAATGAATATGTACCAATTAATCAATTCAAATCGTTAGATAATTTACTAGAAGAGTTAGAGGAGTTAGAACATCAGAAAGAATCAAATGATGCTTCTGTAATTACCTCTAATTTTAAAGAAGTTCAATCCAAGATTGTTAATCTAAGTCAATGGTTTGATAATTTAATTGATACAAGTTGGCAAGAAGTATCAACTTTATTCAATACAACAGAAGCCAATCTGGCTTTTGCAACTAGAAGCTCTAAAACTAATTTAGTAAGTAGAAGTAAATTAATTAATCTGGGAACAAATATCGAAAAACAAGTAATCTTAATAGTTACTGCTACACCAGAAAATGAAGCTGAGATGGATGTGATTGTAGAAATTCATCCCACAGTTAAGGAAACTTATCTGTTCCCCAATTTGTCTTTGAGTATATTAGACTCGGATGGGGAAGCTGTCATGCAAGCCTATACCCGTGAAAATAATAAAAATATTCAATTGGAATTTTCCAATGATTTAGATGAAAGTTTTAGTCTGAAACTTACTTTGGGAGATGTTAGTATAACAGAAAGCTTTATCGCCTAAGTGCTACCAATGAGAAAATTAGTTGTACTCAAACTTGATGGTAATTTAAATACAGGTGTTAGAGTCACACTGGAAATTGGTGCAGAGAATCAACGCCCTTTTGCAGAAACTAGTGGTAAATTACCACCGAATAAAACTATGATAGCTGCAATTGAGGAGTGGAATTCAAATTATCGCAGTTTGTGGAAATTTGCCCGTATTAAAGCTAAGAAAATTTCCTATGATGGTTCAATCTGTAAACGTCGTCGAGATTGCTATCAATCAATTTATGAATTAAAAGAGCAATTAAATTGCTGGCTTTTGAGTGAATCTTTTCGTCCAATTCGAGACAAATGGCTAAAATACTTAACACCATCTGATGAAATACGGGTTTTAATTCGTACTACCCAAATGGAGTTAAAAAAACTTCCTTGGCATTTGTGGGACTTGGTCGAGAAGGATTATCCTAAAGCAGAAATAACTTTAAGTGTTGCGGAATTAGAACACACAGAAGTTATTAATACATCATCTCATAGAAATAAATTAAAAATCTTAGCTATTTTAGGTGATAGTGATGGTATTGATGTTGAAAAAGACCGTCAATTATTAAAAGATTTACCAGGTGCGGCTACAACTTTTTTAGTAGAGCCACAACGTCAAGATATCAATAATCATTTATGGAATCAACCTTGGAGTATCTTATTTTTTGCAGGACATAGTAAAACAGAAGATGATAAAGGTAGGATATATATAAACGATAGTGATAGTTTAACGATTACCGAACTCAGATATGCTTTGAGAAACGCCGTAAAAAACGGTTTACAATTGGCAATTTTTAATTCCTGCGATGGCTTGGGATTGGCACGGGAATTACAGGATTTACAAATACCTCAAGTGATTGTGATGAGGGAACCAGTACCCGATTTAATAGCTCAAGAATTTCTCAAGTATTTTCTCTTAGCTTTTTCTCATGGGAATTCAATATATACTGCTGTTCGTGCTGCTAGAGAAAAATTGCAAGGATTGGAAGGTGAATATCCCGGTGCTAGTTGTTTACCTATAATTTGCGAACATCCGGCGAAAATTACACCAATGACTTGGAATTCGTCCCAATTATCTGATAATAATCCCCTAAAAGTGTTTTTTTTAGCAAGTGTATTGATAACTGCTAGCGTATTAGGAATTAGACATAAAGGAATATTACAAGAATCAGAATTACAAGCTTTTGACACAATAATGCGTCAGTATCCATCTGAAAGCAAAGATTCACGTTTGCTAATAGTTGAAATCACCGAGAATGATTTAAAATTACCAGAACAGGAGCAAAGAAAAGGTTCACTTTCTGATACAGCATTAGCACAAGTTTTAGACCAACTTGTTAAATTCCAAGCAAGAACTATAGGTTTAGATATATATAGAGATTTTCCAGCAAAATTCAATCCAGAGTTAGTTAATAAATTGCAAACTAGCGATAATTTTTTTGCTATTTGTAAGGTAAGGAATGAAACTTCAAAAGACCCTGGAATTGCACCTCCTCCAGAAATTCCACTAAAACGTCAGGGTTTTAGTGATGTTGTTTTAGATACAGATAATGTTTTACGTCGTCATTTACTAGCAATTAATCCAGCATCTCCAATATCTCCTTGCGTTGCACATTCTGCACTCAGTACCCAGTTAGCGCTTCATTATCTCAAAGAAGAAGGGATTAATGCTTCTTACGATTCGGATAAGAATTTAAAAGTGGGTAAAATTGTTTTTAAACAATTGCAATCTCGTATGGGTCCTTATCAAAAAATAGATGCTCAAGGCAATCAAATATTACTTAATTACCGTAATAATAAAGGTTCTATTTTTGAGATTGCTCCCAGAATTACACTCACAGATGTTCTTAACGGAAAGCTAAAGCCAGAAGCAGTAAAAAACAAAATAGTAATTATTGGTACTACCGCTCAAAGTTATAAGGACTACATTTCTACACCTTACAGCAAACAATCTGAGTTTCACCAACAAATACCAGGAGTGATTATACAAGCACAAATGGTAAGTCAAATTGTGAGTGCCGTTAAAGATAATAGACCATTATTATCTGTATTACCTATTTGGGGAGAAATATTATGGATTTGGAGTTGGGGTTTAGTAGGAGGTGTAATTAGTTGGCGCTTTCGGAAAGGAATATATTTAGTATTAGCATCCTTTGGTGCAATTAGTATTTTATACTTCGCTTCTTACTTCCTTTTTTTTTCTCAAGGAGTATTGATTCCTCTAATTCCTTCAGCTTTAGTGTTAATATTTACGGGTAGCATCATCGTAATTTATTTCAATTCTCCAGAACAAGGGAATTATTTAGACAAAATAAGGGTGTTGATAAAATGAAATTACCACTACATAATATTTTTGAAAAAATCGGATGCTCCCGGTAGGCAATGCCCACCTTATTACCCGCGACAATTATTATTTTTGTACCAATTATCAATTTGCCTACCATTAGCCGCATCTACAACAAAAAATATTTCTCCTTTTTTATTTCGTATCCAACCAGTTGCTTCTACAATTTTCTTCGGTGTAGAGATTTTAGGTTTTGTAGAAACATTTGTATTAACAGGTTGATTAATTTCCGATTTGATAGTTACTAAATCAACTTGTACCGCATCTGCACTCAAAGCATCGGTGGGTAGGTGCGGTAAACCACCACGTCCGATAATTTCAAATTGACTTTGGGCTATAGAGCTGCCAGCATTACAACCTTGAGCGATTTTTGTTTCTACAGGAATTGTAGCTAAAGTGATTAAGCCACTGTTAAGGTCAATGTTGGAGGTAATGATTTCTACATTACCGTTTGAGTTTTCTATATCATCATTAGCACCAGTGGCAGTAATATCACTTTCATCTGTTCTGTCTAGTCGAAATTCGGTACCAAAGATACCTTGAGTATTAATTAGGACATTTCCGCCACGGAAGTTTTTTGAATTGGCGCTAATGTCGCTGTTCTCAAGAGCGGCGATAACATCAACATTAATATTAATGTTTCCACCTTGGACGTTTTCGCCTTTTGCATTAGTTTCAATTCTACTGTCACGGCGCATTATCAAGTCTTGTGCATTAATATTAATTGTCGCCTCTTCTGTTGGTGAATCCAATTTATTACTGCGTGTATCTGCAGTAAGTAAAGCATTATTATTTAAACGGATAGAATTAGCATTTATTGTTAAGTTACCTGCGGTTGTTTCTTTGCCAAAACCTTTCACACTTAACTCTGCTTCATTTTCAATCTGTAAAATATTAGTAGTAATATTTAAATTTCCTCCATTTCCTTTACCAAGAGTACTTGCATCTACTATTGCCCCATCTCTTACAATTAATGTATTAGTTTTAATAGTTAAATTCTTCGCATTTCCTGTTGAATTTGGTCGCGTAGAAGCAAGTATGGCACTTGGAAATCGACCTGTTTTACTTCTACCAACCAGTTGTAAGTCTTGCGCTTCAACAGTTAAATTCCCTCCGTCACCGCTACCAAATGTACTAGTAACCACCTGTGCCCCATCTTTTAAAATTAAGGTATTAGTTTTAATTTTCAAGTAACCTGCATTCCCTATTGAGTTTCGCTCCGCAGAAGTACGCAAGCCACTAGGAAATCCACCAGTTTTACTGATACCAATCAATTGTATATTTTGGGCTTCAATAGTTAAATTTCCTCCATTACCTTTACCAAATGTCGCACCACTGATAACAGCTCCATCTCTCACGGTTAATGTATTAGTTTTGAGTGATAAATCACCCGCATTTCCTGTGGATCCTGGCTGTGCAGAAACTAATAAAGCACTAAGAAACCGACCTTTTTCGGCTTTACCAGTTAGTTCTATTTCTTGAGCTTCAACAGTTACATGCCCCCCATTACCTTTACCAAATGTGCTAGCACTCACCAAACCTCCATCTATCACGGTTAATGTATTAGTTTTAATTTTCAAGTAACCTGCATCCCCTGTTGAATTTGGTCGTGCAGAGGTACGCAAGGCACTGATAGGGAACCTAACATCTTTACCTTCACCAATCACTAGAACATCTTGAGCTTCAATTTTTAGATTTCCTCCATTACCTTGACCAAATGTAATTGTGTCAACTTTTGCTCCACCTTTTACTTGTAACCTACTAGCACGAATATTGATATCACCCCCCTGTCCCCTTGCTTTTGGTTGCACACTATTAATAAGTTCGCTATCGTCTGTAAGAAAAATTCCACTCGTTGCATTAATATCAATATTTCCTGCTTTACTCTGCTGGAACCCACTACCTTCGTTTATCCCTGCAAATAGAAAACTATCACCTGTCATTTCTAAATTCCTTGCATTAATCGTGATACTTCCAGCATCATCAGCAGCAACTCTTACACCCGCACCATTACTTAGGGTAATATCACTTCTTTCTACCCCTGAAGGAAAATTTAAACTGAGGTTATTCCCATCCACATTTAACCCAACAGTTCCCAAACCTGCTAACCCACCTAATTCCACTCGTCCTGCTCTCGCGACTAATCCACCACCATTAATGTTTACATCACCACCAACCAACAGCAAACTCTTACCATCCGGTACCCGCAAACCCTTACCGGGATAGTTCCCTGATGGATTTAATCCTACATCTGCAACTGAATTATTTTGAATCGATGCTGCTTGAATTTGATTGAAAAATAAAGCATTGGGATTTATCTGTAATAAAGATGAATTATTTTCTGGAGCGGAAGCACTGAAAAAATTATCTTCACCAAATCCAATTGCATCAGCAGTACTCCCCAAAAATGAACCACCAATATCTAATCGCGCATTTTCCCCAAATATAATTCCCGCAGGATTAATTAAAAATAAATTCGCCGTACCGTTAGCTCTAATTAATCCATCAATGTTAGAAATTGAACCACCTGTAACGCGAGTAAGTAAGTCGGCACAATAAAACCAAACTATGTGGAGAAAAGTAAATAAGGCTAAAACCCTTTTTCCCCCTGCTCCCTGCCCCCTGCCCCCTGTCTTATCCAAACGATAATTTTTTACGCCTACCTACTTAATAATATTATTTATATTAGCTGAATTATTAAAATAAGCTTCAGTTCCAGTAGGGATAGAAAACTCTTGGAAACTATGGAATAAATTATTCCCAGCCCTTGTTCCAGCTTCAATTAAAGTAGTATTTCCTTGTAAATTGACAGTAGAGTTATTTGGTAAAGTACTATCGGGAGTAATTTGAGCTTGAACTGGACTTACCCAAAGAACACTCACACCAATGCAAGCTGTTCCTAAAAACTTACTCCAATAAGTACTTGTATAACTCAACATTATATGTATGTACTCCCTACATTTTGCAATTATTACCAACAAACCTAGTTATTTTCAGCTTAAGAAATAGGATTTTTCCACAAACCTCACAGTTTAGTTACAAAATTTAATAATAAAATAGCCAAATATAAATATCAACTTTTGTAAATATTTGTAGAAATTTTAGGCTTTTAATTTTGAGTATCAGTGTGATGCTTCGGTTTTGCAAGTTTTATCAACTAGTAATTGTTGAATCTGAAACTGGGGATAACGTGAGGAATTTAAGTTTACTAAAAAGACTTCAGTAAAATCGCATCATATCCACGAATATGTGACTTTCTTTCCTATGAGTGATTTTGATAAATATTCAAATATAAAAAAAACTTTCTCATTGTTTAGGTTTAAAAATTAGTATATCAGCCTAAATGTTAATCATTACATCAAATTTTACTGGAAATTAGTTATGACTATTACACCTAATGCGACATCCAAAGCTGGACAAAATGCTATCAAAACATTAGCCAAAAATCATCAACATAATTTGGAGTCTGATTATACGGAGAAAATGAAGAGTTTAGCCCAAGCTTTTGAATATGAAAAAGCCAAAAATCACTACTGGAGTGACCCTCGTTTTTCTTTATTCTATGGAACTCCTTTATATGAACAGGCTTCGTTAACGCAAAAACAGGCTCTCAATCATTTATTTTGGATTTTATTCTATAAAACAACTGCTGAGAGTGAAATTGAAACAGTGCGTTATAACTTGATTACGGCAGGAACACTCTTGGCAATGGATTCAGACTATAAATTAATAGCAGAGCAATTAGAGCATGAAGCACAGCAAGAGCGAGTTCACATCCATTGTTTTTATAAAATTGGTTATAAAACACAGAAACTTTTATTAGGTAAATCTAATAAATCCGATTTAACTAGTAATACAAAAAAGACCTCATATTTCTATAATTTATCTATGAAGTTGAATTATTTTTTTGAAAAAATATTACCAAAATCTGAGAGAATCAAGTCACTTTATCTTCAAGATTTAGTGTCTAATAATATGCCTGTAATACCTTCTGTGGCTATATAACCGAGAAATGCGTCTCATGTCTGCTGGAGGATCGATTTCGAAAGCGATCGCACAGCACAAAAAAGTCTTTCAACAATTTGCGAAGTCTGTTTAAGTTGAAAGCCTTATATGGGAGCATCCCAATTTTGCAGAAAATAAGATGTGTAGTGCGCTTAAATCTTGCACAAAGGCTAAGAATAGAGAAGGGAAAGAGAGGGTAGAAAAAATTAAATAACCCCTCAAATTAATAAAAAACAGTAATAGAGAGCGAGACGCTCCCACTACAACCAAATAAATTTTCCCCAGGGATGCTTCTTTTATATAAAGTTTTGTAACGAGTCGTGAAAATTACAAGATTTGAATCCTGAGTATAAGTACAAAGTTCAGCTTTTGCATTGTTTATAAACTAATAAATGATTGTTGAAGCTGAAAATAAGTTAAGTCATCGGAGAAAGAAAAATGCAGTATTCAGATAATGTCTCGATTAATCATAAAGCCCGTGAGAGCCCACCAATAGATAAGTTACCTGAGGTTTTTGGGAATGAAGATAATAATATAATTAATAGTAATGCAAGTATTATTTCATCAGATTTCAGTAAAGCAGAATCTCTTGTTGATGTGCTGCGCTACAGGAATCAATACCAAGGGTCAGATAAAGCTTATACTTTTCTTCCCAAGGGAGAAACAGAAGAAATAACTATTACTTATCAAGAGTTAGATAAAAAAGCCAGAGCTATTGCTGCTATGCTGCAAAGCATGGAAGCAAACGGTAAAAGAGCACTTTTACTCTACCAACCAGGTTTGGAATTTATTGCGGCTTTTTTCGGATGTTTGTATGCAGGAGTAATTGCAGTTCCTGTATATCCACCGAGACGCAACCATCATGGAAATCGAATGCAAGCGATTGTGTCTGATGCTCAAGCAACAATTGCTTTAACAACTACATCTGTTTTTAATAATATTGAAAACACTTTAAAATCAGAAACAGAGTTAGCCAATTTAAGTTACATAACTACAGACTTAATTGACAGCGAAAAAGCCTCGGATTGGCAGTATCCTCAAATAGACAAAAACACGTTAGCGTTTCTTCAATACACTTCAGGTTCTACGGGAACACCAAAAGGAGTAATGATTTCTCACGGAAATCTGCTCTACAACGAAGAGATGATACAGCAAGGATTTGGTCATACATCGGATACAATCTTTGTGGGTTGGTTACCTCTGTATCATGACATGGGGTTAATTGGGAATATCTTACAACCAATGTACTTAGGTATTCATTGTGTTTTTATGCCACCTACAGCTTTTCTGCAAAAGCCCATTCGTTGGTTACAAGCTATTTCTCGCTACAAAGCAACTACCAGTGGTGGACCCAATTTTGCCTATGACTTTTGCGTAGAAAAGATAAAACCAGAACAATTAGAAGGTCTTGATTTAAGCAATTGGGAAGTTGCTTTTAGTGGTGCTGAACCAGTTCGGGCTAGAACAATCGAGCGTTTCACCGAGACTTTTGCAAAATGCGGCTTTCGTCAACAAGCATTTTATCCTTGCTATGGCATGGCTGAAACAACTTTATTCGTTTCAGGAGGTTTGAAATCAGAAGAACCGATTATTCGTGCTGTTAATGGAACTGAACTATGGCAAAATCGAGTGGTTTTCACCGATACATCGAAAGTCGATTCCCAAGAATTTGTAAGTTGTGGTTGTACTTGGATGGAACAAAAAATTGCGATTGTTAATCCAGAGACTTTAATCGAGTGCAATTATGGAGAAGTTGGGGAAATATGGGTTTCTGGTGGAAATATAGCTCGGGGTTACTGGAGAAAACCAAAATTAACTGAAACAACTTTCAATGCTTACATTGCAGATACAGTTAAAGGACCATTTCTACGCACCGGAGATTTAGGATTCTTACAGGATGGTGAATTATTCATCACCGGAAGAATCAAGGATGTAATTATCATCCGGGGACAAAACCACTATCCCCAAGATATTGAATTGACTGTAGAAAATAGTCATATAGCATTAAAACCGGGTTCTGGTGCAGCTTTTACCGTAGAGGTTAACAACCAAGAACGATTAGTTATTGTTCAAGAAGTAGAGCGTACTTACCTACGGAAGCTGAATATTTATGAGGTTGTTGGGGATATCTCTGAGGCTGTAACTGCAAAACACGGCTTACAGGTTTATAGTACTGTCTTCATCAAGACTGGCAGTATTCCCAAGACTTCTAGTGGTAAGATTCAGCGTCATGCTTGCAAAAATGCATTTCTCAATGGCAGTTTGAAAGTGTTGCAAGATTGGAGTGAAAATCCAAGTCAGAAATCTAATTTTCGCCATTTAAAGACTGAAGTTGAATCTTTGTTATATAAAGTACAAAGTTGTAAATAAGTCAACTAAAATTCAGGAAATTTAAACAATGGAAATTCAAAATACTCAATTCACCAATGTCGAAGAAAGTGTAAATAAGAATCTACCAACCAAAAAAGAAATAATAGCTTGGTTAGTCTCTTATTTAGCACAATTGTTGCAAGTTGACCAATCAGATATAGATTTGAAAATTCCTTTTGACCGTTATGGTTTAGATTCTTCCGCAGTAGTGATTATGACTGGTGATTTAGAAGAATGGTTGGGATATGAGCTTGAACCTACCATAATGTATGATTACCCAACTATAACAGCTATGGCTGAAAATTTGTCGGCGGAAAGCCAGTTAAAAGTAGAGAAACTATATGTGTAGAAAATTTCGAGAATAATTGTATTCATGGCATTGCATAAATGCGGGATAAGTGGGATTCGCGGAAGTAAGAAGTAAGATTTTCTGGGTTTTTCAGACATGTTTAATAGTTGGCTTATTTACGCCCCAGCGTACTAGCATCTGAAACTATTAATACGACCTTCAAAATATAACTAAATTATCCCATAACTAAGCAACTTCTTATTCATCATTAACTCTGCCTCAAATAATGGATTCCAAGAAATAGATAAATGGAGGAATATTATGGTTATTTCTAAAAAAACACCTCAAAGCAGAGAAAATAATCGGTTACAAGTGATAAGTAAAACGTTTCATAACAACAAAAATTCTGACTATACAGAAAAAATTAAACAATTAGAAAAAGGATTTGATTATAGCAGTAACAGCAGTGAATACTGGTGTTTTCCAGAGCAATCAATATTGTACGGCACTCCATTTTATGAAGCTGCTTCCGATTCACAGAAAATAGCTTTAAATCATTTATTTTGGGTGATGCAATATAGTAAAATTGCCAATGATGAAGTTGGTACAGTTTTATTTAATCAGTTGACAGCCAGTGTTTTTTCTCGGATTGAAGATTGCCAAGAGCTCTGTCAAGAGTTAGAGCTTGAAACGGCTCAAGAAAAATTCCATATTCATGCATTTCAAAGAGTCGGTTATTTGACTAGAAAATCCCTCTTAGGTAATACTTTATTATCTTCTTCTAAGCAATCTGTGAATAATAATTTTTATAATTTGTTTTACAGATGTAGCTATAATACAATTAAATATCTTTCCAAAATCACCTTAGAAAATAAAGAAAAATTTGCTTCCGATTATTTAAAAGAATTAGATAGGAAGAAAAATATGCTATTACCTACAGACGGTTTCTTTAGTCGTCGATTACCATTTATAGCGAGAATTCCAACTTCACAATTATATTTTTGGCAATCTGGAACTTCTCCATTTATAGCATCACAATTCTACGCGATACGCTTTATAGCTAATATGATGCTGAAAAATTGGGAATATAATTATGTGCAGTATTTGAGACAGCAAGAGAAGAACAGTCAATTTGTGCCGATTCCAACACAAATATCGAATTTTCATCTTTTAGATGAGTCTTTCCATACCAATATGTCCAAGTTT
>NZ_FYBH01000273.1 GCF_900185595.1 Calothrix rhizosoleniae SC01 | reverse complement strand
CTCAAGAGATAAATATACTTATGAATACCGAAATAAAATCTCTTTACCAGCAACCAACACTACAGTTTGGTGCCAAAATTCACATTGTCAAAGAAATGCAAGCTGCTTTAAATAAACAATTAGGGCGACTAGATACAATGTCAAAGTTTCCTTTATATATCCCCGTCACAGGCTTTTTTGGAGAAGATACTTTAAACGCAGTTAAGTATCTCCAATGTTTAGCCTTTTTAAAGATAGATGGAATTGTTGGACAAAAGACTTGGGCTTATTTATATCATGGAGCAGCCAGTCTCCCCCGTCTGAGTTTTAGTTGTAGCGATAAACTAGTTGCAACAGTACAAGAATTACTCAGCAGCTACGACTATTATACAGGTGTAGTTGATGGCATATTTGGGATTCAGACTGTAGAAGCGGTACGGACATTTCAAGTACAATCTCATTTAAGTGTTGATGGTATAATTACTGAGTCTACTTGGATAAATTTGAGTAAGTTAAAGACCCATACTTATAACTGTAGTAATTGTGTATTTAGTAACTAGAAGAGGCAGGGAGCAGGGAGCAGGGAGCAGGGAGTAGGGAGCAGGGAGTAGGGAGCAGGGAGTAGGGAGTAGGGAGTAGGGAGTAGGGAGCAGGGGAGAAGATTGTCAATTCCTCTATCAAATATTACTGATTACTTATTATTCAATCACCTGTTGTATGGTATGTAATAATTCTTTCACAGTATAGGGCTTAGGTAAAAATGCTTTGATTCCAGCAGCTTTGGCTTCATTCATTTTATTGCTCGACATTAACCCACTACTAGCAATAATTTTTACTTCTGGGCTAATTTTTTTCATTGTCCGAATAGCAGTTAACCCATCTAAAGAAGGCATCATCATATCCATTAAAACCAGGTGGATTTTATCCTTATGTTGAGCAAAAATTGCGATCGCTTCAATACCATCGTTGGCTATCATGGTTTGATAGTTGTATCCTTCTAAGGATGCTCGAGTAATTTCAGTGATTGAGCTTTCATCATCCACTACCAGAATTAATTGTCCATTACCACTTGTAGGTTGTAAATCTTCTTCTTCTTGAGTTTCTATTCCTTCCACAGCAGGTAAGTAAACTTTAAAACAAGTTCCTTGCCCTTCTTCGCTGTGTACATTCAAAAAACCACCGTGACTTTTAACAATACCGAGGACAGTAGCCAGTCCTAAACCAGTGCCTTTACCTACTTCCTTCGTTGTAAAAAATGGTTCAAAAATACGTTCTAAAACATCAGCAGAAATACCTGCACCACTATCAGAAACAGCGATCGCAATATAAGGGCCAACTTTCGCTTCTAGGTTCATGCGGGCATAGTTTTCATCTATGAATATATTTTCCGCCGCAATCCTCAATTTACCACCTTCTGGCATGGCATCCCTAGCATTAACACAGAGATTCATTAATACTTGATGTAGTTGGGTGCTATCTCCAGAAACCATCCACAAATTGTTAGGAATATCCAAGGAAACTTCAATGGATTTGGGGAATGTTTCTTTGAGAATTTTGGTTAATTCTTTGGCTAAGTGCCTCATTTGTAAATGAATGCGCTTACCTTGCACCCCCCTAGCAAATGACAGTACTTGTTTAACCAAATCCGTTGCTCGTTTGGTACTATCTTCCAGGATTTCAAATAAATGCTGACTCTGTTCATCCGCATCGGGAAACTTCATGGGTAACAGTTGGGATGCAGCTAAAATTGGTGTGAGAATATTATTCAAATCGTGGGCAATACCACTAGCTAAAGTCCCAATACTTTCCAGACGTTGGGTGCGGAAAAATTGAGATTCCAATTGCTTTTTTTCAGTAATATCAGTGTCAACTGTGAGGATGGATTTAGGTTTACCCTTTTCATCACAAACCAAAGTCCAACGACTTTCTACTAAAATTTCCTTACCACTTTGATTCAACTTACTTAACTCACCTTGCCATTTCCCCCTACTCATTGTGGCTAATAGTGCGGATTCTACTTCTGGGGGTGTTTCTTGATAAAACAATTCACTAGTATTCTTGCCATATACTTCTGATTCTTGCCAACCGTAAATATTTTCTGCCCCTTTATTCCAAAATAGGATTCTATTCTCTAAATTGCGCACAAAAATTGCATCTGTGGTCACATCTAATAATGCAGCTTGTTCGCGGATTTTCTCTTGTGCTTGCTTGCGTTGGGTAATATCCTCATTCACACCAACATAGCCGATAATTTTACCTCCCTGGGATTTCATGGCTGTTGCTCGCCCAAATACCCAACGTACATCTCCTTGGGAGGTTAAAAAACGAAACTCTAGGGAAAATTCACCGCCACCATGAATAAATTGATTCCATATATTTGTCACCATTTCTTGGTCTTCGGGATGAATACATTTTACCCAAGCTCTGCCAAGACTTTCTTCCAAGGTTAAACCAGAAATTTCTTGCCACAATTCATTGGTGTATATACAAATACCATCTGCATCGGTTTGGTAAATGCCAATAGGAGCGGAAGCACTGAGAGAACGAAATCTTTCCTCACTTTGTCTGAGAGCTTCCTCAGCCCTTTGTCTTTCCATTGCATAGCGCATACAACGTACCAGCAAGTCTCCACTTACCTGCCCTTTGACTAAATAATCCTGGGCTCCTTGTTGCATGGCTCCCATTGCCAAAGTTTCATCATTTAAACCTGTTTGGACAATTATGGGGATTGCCGGTACCTGGTTGTGTAAGGTGACAAAAGTTTCTAAACCATTACTATCTGGTAGAGTTAGGTCTACTAGAATGACATCAAAACTTTCTTGTTTTAAAATTTGTAGGGCTTTATCTAGCCGTTCCACAGAGGTTAGCTGACACTGTACTGAAGGAACTTCCCCCAATAACTCCTGTAGCAAAAGTACATCACCAGGGTTGTCTTCAATCAACAGAACCTGAATAGGTGTTTCTGCCATGCAATTCACTCCGGCGGCAGTTTGACAATTGTGAACCAGAAATTTTCTATTGATTGGACGATTTTAACGAACTGATCGAAGTCAACAGGCTTAGTAATATAACAATTAGCTGACAGATTATATGCCTTAAGAACATCTTCCTCTGCTTGGGAAGTGGTTAATACCACCACTGGAATTCTTCTAAGAAGATTATCAGCTTTTATTTCTGCGAGTACTTCGCGCCCGTCTTTTTTGGGTAAATTTAAATCAAGTAATATTATATCTGGAGTTGGCATCTTAGCATATTTTGCCTCTTTATACAAGAATGCCATAGCTTCCACGCCATCCTCAACAACGCTTAAGTTAACTGAGATTTTGCTATCGTCTAGGGCAATTTGAGTTAATTCTACATCGCCAGGATTATCTTCTATCAACAAGACCTCGAGAGACATAATCAGTTAACAATTAACAGTGAACAGTGAACAGTGAAGAAGACAGTCCCGTAGATGCACTACACGCGGCTTCTCGTAGAGATGAAAAAAATTTTTTCCCCATCAAGGATGAAAGAGGGTTCTTTATCCTATACCCTAAACCCCACAACCTTTTTAAAATTAGGAGGAGGGGATTTGGACTCTTGATTCTGACCTTTCCCAAACTATTTTCGCCTTTAACAACTAAGCTAATACAAATTATGAATTATTTAAGAGGGTGTGTTCAGTGTGATTGGGAATGGTAAAAAAGAAAGTGGTACCTTGCCCTAGCTCTGATTCTACCCAAATACGTCCACCATGACGTTCTACAATTTTCTTGCAAATTGCCAAACCAATTCCTGTCCCAGAATATTTATCTCTGGTATGCAGACGTTGAAAAATGACAAAAATGCGATCGCGGTATTGTGGTTCTATACCAATACCATTATCCTTGACCCAAAATAGCCATTCAGGTTCATGGCTTGATAATTTGTAACTTGTGGGCGGTAAAGAAGTCATATTTAAACTTCCATCACTCCTTCCCTCCATCACTCCATCACTCCTTCCCTCCATCCCTCCATCACTCCTTCCCTCCATCACTCCTTCCCTCCTTCCCTCCTTCTCTCCTAACTTCGCCAAGCCAATATGTATCTTGGGAGTTTGCTCTCCTCGAAATTTAATTGCATTCCCAAGGAGATTTTGCAACAACTGGGCTATGAGGGTTTTATCACCCATGACTTCCGGGAGAGGTGCATCATGGGTAATAATTGCATCACTTTCTTCTATGGCGATTTTTAGATTAGCGATCGCTAGGGATAAAATATGTTCACAGTCAACTGTCTCAAAAGGTTGAGCGCGGGTGCTGACACGGGAATAACTCAATAAGTCATTAATCAAAGTTTGCATCCGCCTTGCCCCATCTACAGCGTAGCCGATAAATTGGTCGGCTTTGCTATCGAGTTGACCTTTGTATTTTCTTTCTAATAATTGTAAATAACTAGTAACCATACGTAATGGTTCTTGTAAATCATGGGAAGCAACATAAGCAAATCTTTCCAAATCAGCATTAGAACGAGCTAATTCTTCCCTTTGTTTGGTTTCTTGCTCTAATAATTCTGCCTGGGATAGAGCTATACCAATTTGGTTGGCTAGTTGTTGCAATAGGTCTATTTCTTCATTATTCCACTGCCGGGAACTAATACACTGATGGGCAACCATTAACCCCCAAAGCTTGTCTAAACACAAAATTGGTACTACTATATGTGCTCGAACATCCATTTTTTCTAAGAATTCTCGATGGCAGCCTTGGATGTTTGCAGTGGCTAAATCATCAATGGTACTAATTCGTCCCAAACGATAAGCTTCTTGGTAGTCTTGGCGAAAGCAGTGGTCAATCATTTGTCTACCTAAAATTGGCATACAATTGGCTACCACAGCTTCTTTGACAATTTTCCCAGAACCATCAGGCAGTAACTTAAATATAATTACCCTGTCAACTTGCAATAGATTCTTGACTTCTGCAACCGCCGTACGCAGTATCTCTTCTGTATGTAAAGATTGACGAATCTTCTGAGCAATTTCTGCTAATAATTGCGATCGCTGATTTTGTTGTCTCAGCTCTAATTCTGCTTGTTTTTGTTCACTAATATCAGTGATTGTACTTATATAACTTCCCAATTCTTTAGTATTTATTCTTTCTGCTACAGCTTGACCAAATACCCAAGTGATCTTGCCATCAGGACGCTGAAATCGATATTCTAATTGAAATGGTATCTGTCGTTGTGCTGATTCATACCATGTTCTGAATACATTCTCCCTGTCATCAGGATGAATTGAACGAACCCAACCTTCTCCTAATGCTTGGTTATAAGATAGTCCAGCAATCTCACACCATCTCTCATTTACATATAAACAGTTACCTTGGGCATTAATACGGAAGATCCCTACTGGTGCAGCTTGGGCTAAAGAAGCATACCTCTGCTCGCTAGAACGTAATGCTAGTTCCACTTTTTTGCAATTGGTAATATCCCAATCTAATGCAGTAATTCCTACAGGTTGATGATTCTCATTGTAAATTATCTTACCTTTTGTTGCCGACCAACGGATGTGGCGATTGAGTAAAACAAAGCGAAATTCTAAATCTAGGTAGGAATCATCTTGCTGCTCAATAGCATCAGAAATGGCATCTAATACCTTTTCCCTGTCCTCTGGATGTATAAAGTTAATAAAGGTGTGGTAGTTGCCATCAAAGCTTCCTGGCTCTAGATCAAAAAGACGTTCTAAGCCATCAAACCAAGTCATTTTCTGGGTGAGTAGATTCAATTCCCAACTACCCATGAGTGCAGCGGAGAAGGCTTGTTTGAGCTTTAATTCTACGGTTTGATTTTTGTGCTGAGCTTGTTGTAACTGGAGTTGGGTAATTATTTGTTGACCCAACACTTGTAATGCTTGAGTTTGTGTAGAGTTTAATTGTCGAGGCTGGAAATCCATCACAGATAAAGTTCCAATTACTTCTTTTGTGGGTAGAGTTAAAGGAACCCCAGCATAAAGTCGTATATGGGGTGGTTCTATGACTAAGGGATTATCTGCCCACTGGGCATCTGCTAAAGTATCGGCAACAATAAAAATATCCTCCTGTTGAATGCAAGCAGGACACATGCCCACATTCATAGGTAATTCAGTAATTTCCCAACCTACCTTAACTGAGAAATACTGACGATTTCCATCGATAAAATTGATTGCGGCTATGGGAGTCTCACAAATAACACCTGTTAGCTCCACAAGATGTTTAAGTGCAGTTTTTGTCTGGATATCCAGAGCTTGATACTGTTGTAGAGTTACCAGCCTTGCCGTTTTATGGGTGGGTAAAGACTTCATTGTTTAGATTTTAGAGCCATTGCCTTGGTTGGGTCAAACAATTTTGGATTTTGGATTGATTCCATGTCTAACAAGAAATTTAGGGGCTTGTATCCTTTTACTTTTCGGTTAATCCTGAGATTTAAGATGGGAAATTTTTATCTAGGATTAGGTTGGTTTAGTTTAATTGTGAATGGCAGCCACACAGCAATAGCGATCGCTTAACTTTTATACATATAACTCAAACTAAATTTATATTTTTCGGTTTTTCTTCAAACTTGTAACTTTGGGGGTGAAAAACCTGTCTATTATTAGTTTTTCCAAAAAAACATCCTCACCAAATTTCTGAATATTATAACGGCCAAAAGAGTGGAGGTTGAGTTGAATCACGAAAGATACTACATTAACTGAGATTATAAGCAACTACCGATTACTAAGAGAGAATTTGTGAAAAATACAACTGAAGACAAGAAAGTTATTAATAAACTTCAGAAAGATACTCAAGAATTTTTCCTAGGCAAAATTAATGGTAATCTGTGGCCTTACGTATATGGTGCTCCTCAAGATGACAGTGATCCAGTTCGAGGTGGGATACTCTACAATAAAGTGCTTGAATGGGAACAGGATTACTACCTTTACAAGTACGAGGCGGAACTATTCCAGACTAAGGGACATCTTCTAACTTCCCTGATAGGCTCTAATGCAACTTTCATCGAATTAGGTCCTGGTAGTGAACAAAGTGTCCGTTTGAAAACCTTACCTTTGCTCAAAACTTGTCCTGACTTAAGCGGTTACTTAGGAATTGACATTTCCCAATCTTTTTTGGATAAAGTGATTGAGGTTATTCATTCCGCATTCCCATCAATTTTTATTGATGGCATTCAGGCAGACTTTACCCAACTAAAAGATTTACCAGAATTTGGCAAACCAGTAGTTTTTTTCAAAGGCAGTACCATTGCCAATCTCAAAAGAGATGAAGTACCAGTTTTTATATCTTATATCAAGAAACTAGTAGGCAAAAAACATTATTTGCTTGTAGTTCATGATGCTAATCAAGATGAAATTTCTTTGATGAAAGCCTATGACAACTCAAGAGTGGCTGTTTTTATAAAGAACATCATGTATCGTCTTTATCGTGATGTGATTGGGGAGGGGATGGAACCAGAGCCATTTCGGTACAAGCCGGAATGGGAGCCTGAAACTCATGAGCTGAAACATGTTTTAACCGCAACCAAGTCACAACAATTTGAGCTTCATGGACACACAATTGAGATTGAAGAAGGGCAAAAATTTCATACTTTTAGTTCTTTTAAGTACCCGATTGAGGTATTTCAAAATATGCTCAGCTTAACAGGATATAAGCCGATTGATTTTGTCCTAGATAATTCTGGTCGGATAGCTGCTCATATTTTTGCAGGGTAACACGTCCCAAAAAGACCCACACTGAACTTACGGTACAGTGTAGGTAAGTTGCCTAGCGATCGCTAGGCATCTCAAATTTTTGGGAACCTATTAGCGATTAACAGCGGCTTCCCTGGCGGCTGCGGCTTGATCTGGATGAATACCCAAGCGAGTCAGATTAATTCTGCCCTTACCATCAATCTCACGCACCTTGATAATCACTTCATCACCAACAGCAACTTCATCCTCAACCTTACCTACACGATAGTCAGCTAATTGAGAAATATGGATCATACCTTCTTTCCCAGGTAGAAATTCCACAAAAGCACCAATGGGTATAATTCGGGTAACACGCCCAACATAAACATCTCCTTCATTCAGCTTGCGTGTCATACCTTGAACTATGTTACGAGCTTTTCTGGCTCTACCTTCATCCATGGCGGAGATAGTAACTGTGCCATCATCCTCAATATCAATTTTGGCACCAGTTTCTTCCGTAATCCCCTTAATTGTTTTACCACCAGGACCAATCACTAAACCAATCATATCTGGATCAATTTTGATGGTTAACAACCTGGGAGCATAAGAAGACATTTCACTGCGAGGCTGATCAATAGCTTCCAGCATCTTTTCCAGAATGTGCAAGCGGGCATCTTTGGCTTGATGAACAGCTTGAGCAACGGTTTCTAGGGATAAACCAGAGATTTTCATATCCATTTGTAAGGCTGTAATCCCCGAATCCGTACCCGCAACTTTAAAGTCCATATCGCCTAAAAAGTCTTCTATACCCTGAATATCAGTCAGGACACGAATTTCATCTCCCTCTTTAATCAACCCCATCGCTGCACCACTGACAGGTTTAGAAATGGGAACACCTGCATCCATTAAAGATAAAGTGGAACCACACACTGAACCCATAGAAGTAGAACCATTAGAAGATAAGACTTCTGATACTACGCGAATGACATAGGGGAACTCTTCTTTTGTGGGTAGCACCGGCACTATTGATCTTTCCGCCAATGCTCCATGACCAATTTCTCTACGTCCAGGAGCACGTAATGGTTTGGTTTCTCCCACGGAAAACGGTGGGAAATTATAATGGTGCATATAACGCTTTGCCTGTTCTGCTTGTAAGTCATCAGGCAAGTTTTGGGCATCTCCAGGAGTTCCCAAGGTTACAGCAGATAATACTTGGGTTAGTCCCCGGTTAAACAAGCCAGTCCCATGCACCCGTTTTGGCAATAAACCAACTTGACAGGAGACAGGACGTACTTCGTCTAATTTACGACCATCAACACGAATGTTATCTTCCACAATTTGGCGGCGCATTAGCTTTTTTGTAATACTTTTAAAAGTATTACCTAGAGCTTTGCTATTTTCAGTTGCCGCAATTTGGATGGGATCTGTTTCTGGTAGTTCAGAAATAGCAGTGGAAATTGTTTCTTTCACCGCATCTAAAGCTGCATCTCGCGTCTTCTTATCCAAGTCGAATTGTGACAGGATTTTCTTAATTTCATCAGTTGCACGTTCACTGATGAAGTTTTCCAAAGATGTATCTACTTCTTCAGGAGGCTCTTCCTGGACAAGTTTTAAACCCAGTTCATCAATTAATTCCAACTGTGCCTGGATTAAGTCTTGCACAGCTTCATAGCCAAATTCAATCGCTTCAATAATATCCCTTTCTGGGAGTTGGTTGGCACTGGCTTCGACCATGATCACACCATGGGAGGTACCAGCTACAACTAAATCTAAATCCCCAGCTTCAGTTTCTGCATAGGTGGGGTTGATAATAAAATCATCTCCGACTAATCCCACCCTTACTGCTGCCATGGGACCATCAAAAGGTATTTGAGCAATTAGGGTGGCAATGGAAGCTCCTGTTACCGCCAATACATCTGGTGGCACTAGTTCATCCATTGACAAAGTATATGCCACAACTTGTAAATCGTCACGCAACCACGATGGGAATAACGGACGTAGTGGGCGATCAATTAAGCGGCTAGTAAGAGTTACTCTCTCTGGCGGACGACCTTCCCTTCTCATTATACCACCGGGAATCCTTCCGGCTGCATATAATCTTTCTTCGTAATCTACAGTGAGGGGTAGAAAATCAACGCCTGCTCTGGCAGAAGATCGTGTCGCCGACACTAAAACTCTGGTATCCCCAGATTCTATCAACACTGATCCACCCGCCTGGGGAGCTAGTAGACCAACCTTCAGTCGAATATCCCGTCCGTCAAAGGATATTGACTTTTCAAATTCTCCCATTCAGTTCTTTTTCCTTCTATGCACGCTATTCTCTCTCTGTGGCAATCCTAACATTTATGTACTATTACTGCTTGGGGTTAAATGCAAAGATAAATAACTTTTTTTTACACTGAGAATTGTGGCTATATAGATAGAGCTTGCTGTTCGCGGAGCGCAGCGTTAGCTGTAAAAGTCTTTTGGTGAGGGTAGGGAGTGGGGAGTAGGGAGTAGGGAGTAGGGAGTGGGGAGCAGGGGAGAAAACCCATACATGAATGTAGGGGCTTGTATCCTTTTCTTTTTCGGTCAAAGATTAAACTGAACGGGGTATAACCTTGCCGAATACGATAATCAAAGAGGAGAGGGCTATTATCGGTACTACTGGTAAAAAACCAAAGGTCAAAAATTGAGGAATTACACCCAATTGAAAGCCAATTAATGCTACTTCTCCCACCAAAATTGAGATAATACAACTGGTCGGATTAACTTTTTTATCGTATAGAGTGGCAATTACTGTGGGAAAAAGAATTGCTAATCCGGTAAATGCTTCCCTGGCAATCCCTAAAATTGTGGCTGGGGGATTGTAGGCAAGAATTAA
>NZ_FYBH01000115.1 GCF_900185595.1 Calothrix rhizosoleniae SC01 | reverse complement strand
AATAACCCGCCCATAGAAATCTTACCTGGAGAAGGAGCAACACGGGGTTTCATGGTGACAAGTGCCGATGGTTCCCAATGAGGTAGATCGGGATTATCGCACAAAGCCGTAATGAAATCTTCAAACCTGATATGGGGATACTCGTGATGCTTAATGGCAAGACGTTCGGAAGTGGCGTAGATAGCATGACCAGAATCTAAATGGGCGGTAAACATACCCATATTGATATCAGTCATAAATACACCCAACATCAGCAGACAATCTGATTCTTCCACCATATTCTGCACGTAAGGATCTCCTGCTTCACCGTTATAAATACCGATGTATTGGGGATGACCTTCTGGAAATACAGATTTACCTAACATGGTTGAACAAACTGGTGCTCCTAGTTTTTCAGCCAGGGTGATTACTTGTTGCTGTAAGCCAAAGCGGTGAACTTCCGTACAAGCAAGAATAACTGGAGATTTTGCCCGGTGCAACATTTCTAAGGTTTCAGCTAAAGCTTCTGCTAGGGTATCTGGATCAGTATGTTTAACTGGTGGTGGATGGTGTTCTACCTCTTCGATCTCTGCGTAAACCATATCTCTGGGAATTTCTAGATACACAGGTCGCTTAAAGGTAAGGGCATAATCAAGAGCACGATGGATTTTGACATCAGCCGTTTGGGAGTCATTGAGTATGGTGGCATACCGCGTTATTTCTTCATAAACCCGGTGCTGAGTATCAAAGGTTTTAACTTTATGGTGTAGTAATTGATGTAGCTGTTTTTCCTTCACTCCTGGTCCGCCACTGAGAATTACTAAGGGTGATTTTTCAGCATAGGCTCCAGCTACTGCATTCACCATGTTCAATCCACCCACACCATAGGTGATGACAGCTAAACCCAAGCCACGAATGCGGGAATATGCGTCAGCAGCAAAGCCAACACAAGGTTCGTGGGTCATCACAATGGGTTCAATCTTACTACCCTCCAGGGCATCGTAAAGGGTTAAAGCAAAATCACCAGGAATACCAAAGGCGTGTTGGACTCCTTGTTGATATAAAAGGTCAAATATATGGGGTGCTAGTTGGGGCATATTCTCCTACCTTCCTAAATTGTCTCTGAAGATCCCGTAGTCATGGCACTTGTTCTAGGACACAGAGTCAATATGTGGAAATATTAAGATATAGGACTAAAAGTCATAGGTTTGTTGCTTGTTTACCAAGAGCTAATGCTCTTTTTTATACAAACCCAATTGAACTTTTAATTAAGAGTTTCTATTTCTATCTTGATGGATTTAATTAAGAATGTGTCTAGTTTGAAACAAAAAAAATTTTTTTTCGTCGATCATAACGAGGTAAACCTTTGGGGATATTTTTCCGGAAATTATTGTAGTGGTGCTGATATTAAATATTAGAGTTTAATATTTAATTATCAATTTATATACGTCTGAGGAGATAGTTGCAGGCTAAATTGGATTTTGCTTCCTTATGAATTCAGACTAAGTCCAAAAATTTGGCAAATTGATCGCTATTATTAAGGTACTTGTAAGATTATGACTTGTTCAGGTTTGTATAACTGAAGCAAGTAAAATCAGCTTCTAGTACACAATGGCGTAAATAGAGGAATCTTTTACAATCACTTTTGAACTCCTTCAGAGTTTACCAGTCTTCTAGGGCGGTAAACCTGTCTACAATGCTGGCTCACTTTTATCGCAATACGTAATTAAGGCGCGGGCATTGTTGAAGGCTGAAATCTACAGATAGTGAACTTATTACTTGCGCGAGGTGATAATAATGTCTAAGACATCGGTACTCAACAAAAACAAAAACCACAAATCTATGAAGAATAAACAGCGTCCCCTAGCTAGTGTAAATATTGGCTCTCCTTTAAAACCAGTACGTAAACGTCAAGAAAAAACAAACTCTGAAGTATTAACTGATTGGGCACATGCCAGTTAATTTTGCTCGACGTTATAATCACTTAATTGTATGGTAATTTACTTCAAGAGGATGTTGGAAAAAGTCCACTATTATACTCGGAACCCCTCTGCAAATCTTTCTCCTACAAAGAAACAAGAAAAAGGATTTAAAACCCCCATTTTTGAAAAGGGAATGGGGGTTATTTTTTAGAATTTTTAATGTGAATAATGATATAGCGCGTAGCGCTATACCTATTCATAATTCTCCCCATCTATAGCTCTATGGGTTGATATGGCTTTCAGTTTGGAAGTAAAAATGTTAGAGCGATCGCTCTTCTCTGGTATAAATTGATCTATTGGTGGATGATTGATTTGGCAAATTTCTAAGTGGCTCAATTGTTGCTTTGCTAGTAATGTGGCAATAGAACTATCATCATGAGAGTTTTCTAAGGTATTAGATGTTTCTAAAGCAGATTGATGAATAGCTGATGATAATAACGACTTTTCTGGAGAATTACTGTTTTGTTTGTCTACCCAATGATAATTCGCTTCAGTATAAGTCGAATTATTGTGAGAAGTATCAATATTATCTGGATTCTCTAATGTGGGCTGACGATGTCTGCGAGCCAAATGGAGGAAGTTAGGGATTTCTTCTGTTTGTTCCGGACTTTGATGCTCTTTCCCAGTATTTATGGAAGTATCTGTGGTATTTAGGGATTCTGGATTATTTTGAGCAGCAGAAACAGGTGACAAATAAGTTTGCTGTCGTAAATGACTATTCTTTTTTGGTTTACTTCGTTTTGATATAGTTGGTTGTACCGTAAAAATTTCTGGAAATCGACTGCAAACTAAATTTTCAAATTCTACATTGAAATGAAAGGTAACTTGTTCCCGTCGCTGCCACAGTGCTAAAATTTGTTGCACAGAAATAGCTTTATAGCGCCCTTGATACAAGGCTTCAATTATTGCTAAATGTAACCAACTGAGTGGATACTGGTTTTGCCAACGAGCAATTAACTCACTAGGACTATAACCACCAAGGTCAAAACTATAGTGAGCTAATAAGGCTTGCGCCAATTCATTCGACGTGTCCAAAGCTACTGCGAACATTGTTATTTTGTCTAGAGTTGGTAGACTGCAATCAGTTATCGGTTATTACTTTTACTAGCTAAAAATAAAAAATTCGGAAAATTGGCAGTATATTAATCTAAATTTTTTATCCAAGTTGATTTAGCGACATAACCGATCTGTTTTTTCACCTAATGATCAAATTTTGTATTGTAAATTTTGTATTATATACTACATATTATCTTTTTCCATAAATGGGAGAATGTTATTTATTCTACTAGTCAACGGCAAAAGCAGAAACAATGTAAGGAGAATGAATTACCCTAGAGCGACCAGTCGCAACTAATGCTTGGTATACCATAGATGCAACTTCAGCGCGGGTGGCAATTTGAGATGGTTGGAGCAGTTTCGGCTCGGGAAAATTGACAATGATTTTCTGGACTGTAGCAGTTGCTACGGCTGTTTGGGCATAGGCAGGAATCTGATCACGGTCAGTATAACCTAGAAGCACATCTGGATGGGCAGATGGTAATTCCAGTCCATTGACCAGGGAAACTATGACCTGTAGGCGTTGTACATAATCCTGAGGGCGGAAAGTGCGATCGCGAAATCCTCCGACAAAACCTCCTTGTGCTGCTGTTTGGATGGCACTATAAGCCCAAAATGGCTTGGGCACATCCGTGAAATCAGGGACTTTTTGTTTGGGTGTAGGATTAAATGCCACTGCAATCAAGGCAGCATACTGGGCGCGATTCATTGGTTTATCTGGTTGATAAGTTCCATCGGCAAAACCACGGGTGAGGTTCATGCTCACCAATGCCCTAATAAATGGCTCTGCCCAGTGCCCTACTAAGTCCTTAAAGGAAGGTATTTCCACCTGTTCTGGTTTGACAATATATGGGGAGATAATCGGCTGTTGTTGACCATCTGCCACCAAGGCTTGATAAATTAATGTTGCTAATTCACCCCGTTTTATATCCCTTAATGGTTCCAGTTGAGCCGTATCTGGGTAGTTGGCTATTAACATTTTTTGAGTCGCGATCGCAACTGCATTGGTGGCATAGCTGGGAATTTGGGCGCGATCGCTATATGTAAATAAAACATTTGTATTACCGCCACTGAGTTGCAAGCCACTAACTAAGGAAACAATGGCTTGAATTTTGGTTAAATTTTGTCCCGGTCGGAAACTTCCATCAGGGTATCCACTGATAAAACCCATACTGGTAGCCTTGGCGATCGCCTTTGCTGCCCAAAATTCTGGTTTGATATCCGTAAAATTGCGGTCAGGATTTGTCGCAGGAAGTTGGAAAGTTTTGGCGATCGCAGCGGCATATTGAGCGCGGGTTAAGGGTGCTTCTGGGCGGAAGGTACCATCAGGAAACCCACTTACCAAACCTTTGCTTACCAATGCTTCGACAAAGTCCTTTGTCCAATGTCCGCCAATATCGGAAAAACTGGCATTGATTGGATTTTGATTTGTGCTACTCACCGTTACAGCTACGGTTTCGACTAAACCCTTAATTAGAGCCTGATTAAATTGATTACCAGCAGATAAAAGTCTATTTGATGTAGCATTTTGGATATCAAAATCTTGATTCTGGACAAAAATATTCCCAGCCGAGTCTTGACTGCTACCTAAATCAGGGATTGCTGTCCCATTGACAAATAAGCCACCTTGAGAGCTATTTGTAATCAGATTATGGCGCAATACAGGGCGACTATTGCGAGATACAACTATACCTATTTTATTTGCAGATAGTTTATTCTCAGCAACTAAAGGGGCAGCAAAATCACTCATGACAATGCCCAAAGGATTGTTTTCTAATACATTTCTTAATACTTCGCCCTTCCCATAACTAGTTAGAACTAATCCGGCGTTAGCATTTTTGACAAATAAATTATCGGTAATTACGGGTTTAGCATTGCCACACACAAACACCGCTTCCCGTCCACATTGAATAAAAGTATTATCAGTCAAAGTTGGATTTGTGGATTCAATCCAGATACCCGAGCCTTTGACATTATTATTAGTTATCGTTACCCCGATTAATTCTGCATTTCCCAGCAGCAATAGAGTGACAGTTTGTCTCCCAAAAATTTCACTATCATAATTACCACTACCTGCGATCGCAATATTTTTACCTTTGGTAGCTTCATTACCAACCAAAATTACCCCAGAAGGAATAATAAGAGGAAACATTTCGCCATTGGCAGTATTATAAATATCCGATGCCAGTTGAATAATCATTGGTGCTTTTTTTGTCGCCAAAGCACGGGAAATAGTTTTATAGGGTTTTAGTCGTGAACCAGTATAGTTATCATTTCCTGTGGCTGGGTTGACATAGACGGTGGTAACTAAGGTAGAGTTCACCATAAGATTTTGGATGTTAAATTTTAGATTTGAGATTGAAATTCTGCCAGTTGTAGGAGATATGACGTATACA
>NZ_FYBH01000448.1 GCF_900185595.1 Calothrix rhizosoleniae SC01 | reverse complement strand
ATGGAGTAAGTTTCTATCAAAGTTGAAGGCTTCAAACTCTTCTTCATCGTCAATATTAAAATCTGAGCCTTTTAATTCTCCTTCCCCATCATTACTAAGTGTTAACTCAGTTGCATGACCCTTGTCTTTGAGCGAAGCAACCAGGGATTCATCTAATAATAAGACACGAAAAATTGTGGTTTCTGATTGTTCTTCGTCTTCGTCTTGTTGTTGTTGTTGTTGTTGGTCTTGTTGTTGTTGTTCTTGTTCTTGGTCCGGATTGGAGTCTGGATTGGAGTCTGGATTGGGGTCTGGATTGGGGTCTGGATTGGGGTCTGGATTTGGAACTGGATTTGGGTCTGGATTTGGAACTGGATTTGGGTCTGGATTTGGATCTGCGGTACCAAATTCTCTACCATCAAAAAATGTGTCTCCACTATTATTACCATTAGTTCGTGCGGCAATAGCCCCAATAGTACCGCTCTGATTATCTTGGAATGAATCTGTTTCTTGTGTACCATCTCCTACTACAAAAAATTCAGTTCCAACCTCAATTATTACCCGACCTCTTCCTTGATTATTTGTTTCTGGTTCTGGTTCATTTTCAATTAATGCAAGTCCATTTTTAGTAGTAATTCTAATAAATGGTAATACTTCCTCATTTGCTGTTGCATTATTAGAAGGATCAGATGCCGGATTAGCAACTATTATACTAGCGACTATTTCTTCAAATTCGCGATCTGAATCATTTCTATTATCTAAATTTTCATTTTCCGTTCCAATTGCTCTAAAAAATCCCCCAGCTTTGATATCAATATCACCAGCACGGACAATCCTTTGAAAATTTTCATCCTCCACATTATTATCAAGAATTCCTGCAAAAATAGTATCTACTTCTATGTTTCCTTCCTCAGCCGATAAAATGACCTTTTCACCCACTATAATTTTATCTGTTTTAATATTGCCGCTCTTAGAAGTTATGGATAGATTCAATGGAGCCTCGGAAATACCAGAACGATCATTCGGAACAATAGAATTGTCTTCGCCAGTATTGTAGCTAACAACATCTCCATCTTGTAAGTAGGTTGGCGTAAAAAATTATCGTTTGGATAAGGCAGGGGGCAGGGAGCAGGGAGCAGGGGGAACAAGGGTTTTAGGCTTATTTACTATTCTTCACATAGTTTGGTTTTATTGTGCCGACTTACTTACGCTGATATTAGAACCAGTGAGGACAACTGTACCATTGTCATTAACGGTAATTCCTGTTACATTGCTGATATTGCCACCAGTCAATAGATTTGGTAAAGATTCAATTGTCAATTTGTTGGGTAATGGATTAGTATTTCCCGTTGTTGATTCAATATCAAGAGACAGCAGATTTCCCTGTTGACTAATCCGCACTATATTCTTACCAGGAACCGCAGCTATAGTAATCTGGCCATTTGGTGCTTCTAGCTTTCCAGTATTTACTACCGTACCACCCAGTAAAGTTAAATTTTCTCCCTCATTAACACTCAAGTCCTCAGAGTTAATAATTGCCCCTGGCTTTTCCATCGTGAAAACAAAAGCAGTAGGATCACCTGTCAACGCAGCATAGTTATTGCTATCAGTTGCATTGAAAAAATTAGAACCATTAGAACCAAATCCAATACCATTAGCTGTTGTTACAGTTAAAGAGCCAGGTAGACTCAAGGTTGCACCATTACCAAAAATAAAACCTGCTGGGTTCATTAAAAACAAGTTTGGGTTATTACCACCTGTAACCTGAATCGTGCCGTTAATTGTAGAAACATTTCCACCAGTAATGCGAGTCAGAATATTACTGATATTTCCATTTGCAGCCTCAAAGTTCGCAGTTTTACCTGCATCCACATTGAATTGAGTCAAACTGTGAAACTGATTTGTCCCATTACCATTGTTAGAAATCGTTCCGCCAGTGATATCAGTTTGATTATTGTTATTATTATTAGTAGTAACAGTAGTACCTGTACCGTCATTTGCTTGAGTAATTTGTGCTTGTACTTTTCCTACACCAATTACTCCTACTAAAGGGAGTGCTATTAATGAGATACTAACTTTATTCACGTTTAACTCTGCTTATTAATACTTATTTCGATTTTGATAAAAAATATTCCAGTAATAAAAAACTATAATTTTTATTGAAGCTTTATCATAAATATATCAAAATTGAAGGCTTTCAACTCTTCTTCGTATTCAAAATTTACACTGTTAAAAAAATATACTTGTATCTGCTAATTTTTGTGTAATTTTCTTACCAAATGTTAACTCTGTTGTATGCTCTTTAAGCAGAGCAATTAGCAGTCCTTTTTATGAGTTCTAATTGGTTGTAGCACAGCCATCTTGGCTGTGAAATGTTCAAGTATTTAGATCCCCTACTTCTATTCCTAGGAATTACTACAAACTGCGGAATTGATTCAGAAGTCGGGGATATGTTATACCAATTTGAAAAATAATTGCAATAGATGGAAAGTTAAAAGGCTTATTTGGTGGCAATTTCGCAATCCAAAATCCAAAATGGTATTACCTAGCTATCAGAACTAATGCAATGAACTACTAGTTCAGATTAAGGACTATAGGTAAAACTGAAATGCAAGCCATCATCCTGAAGACTATTGCTTGGTGTTTCTATATCTACAAAGGGAATACCATAATCAACACGGATATTCAAATTTCGTATTGGTTGCCATAACAACCCTAACCCTGCACTAGCCAGAAATGAATCATCAATGTCGCCTGTTTTATTCCACACTTGCCCTAAATCCACAAAAGGAGTAAGTTGCAATGTGGGAACTTTTTCCTTATTACGTAATATGGGAATACGACCTTCCACCGATAGGCGATATCCATTGTCTCCAGAGCGAGCATTTTGACGGTAACCCCGCAGAGATTGACCACCCCCAATAAAGAACTCATAGAATGATGGCACATCATCTGGTGTCAATTGCAAATCGGCTTGTACAATCAACAAATTGTCATTACCCAACCGTTGCACCCGTTGCACTTGACCAAACCAACTGAAAAAACGCCCATCTTGACTATCATCAGAACTGATAGTTGCATCAAAAATATCTAAACCAAAACTAAATTGAGATTGTATTGCCCAAGCTCCTTGATTGTCACGGTGAAGATAGTCTTGCCCAAATTTGAGAACACGGGTACGACTACGCCCAGAACTGAAAGGAACGCCATCAAATGTGAAAGATCCATTAGTACCCTGAAAAGCAAATGCAGTGGATAAAGCGAACTCTTGTTTGAGCGATCGCACTAAGGGTTGACGGTAACTGAGTTCATAAAAATCCAAACTACCTTTCACATCAGAGAAAGGCTCTCCTAAGGGAGGATTAATTAATTTGTTATTATT
>NZ_FYBH01000371.1 GCF_900185595.1 Calothrix rhizosoleniae SC01 | reverse complement strand
AACCTACTTATATCTTAATGTAGGATATCAGTCAGATCATAAGACAGCTATCGAAAACTCTCAAAGAGAACCAGATAAATTTCCTCGACCAAATTATGACCGAATAAATGGTAAAAGACTTTATTCTTTATCTGGTGGAACTATTTTGACATCTCATTTTATTCATAGTGTTATTTTAGATTATCATCTAGAGAATCGTGGTACTCCTAATCAAAGAATGAAAATTCATAGGGATACTAATTACACAAGACACTGAGGAAATTAGTGATTAACTTAAAGGCGTTGGTTACATGTACCTCAAAAATTAACTTATGCTTTTGAACCAATTATTATTTCGTGCATGTTTGCATAAATAGCATTATGTACATACCAACGCTATTTCAATAGAAACTTCAGGATAATTACATTCAATTGAAATATTTGAGAAGATAATCTGGAAAAAATTTTAGTGTTGAAGTTGGTTTAGGTGATGTCAACATCAGAGAATATTTTGAGTTTTGAAAACTGCGTCAGTAAAATTGGCTTGCAACTATTAGAAAGTAGAAAATTATATTCATCAATTGAGATTGGATTCATGCACAAACAAGAAAATCATTTCAATCTAAAAAAGCAAATTTTGTTGTCTCTGACTTCTTTATCTCTCACCCTAACATCAGGATTTATTGGTTTCCCCTCGCAAGCTGTAGCTCAAACTACTACTGATGATTCAGGGAACAATTATTACCTTGGAAATGTTGAAATTCTAGGAAATGGGATCATCAGAATTAACTATTCTAAGCAAAGCCCGTGCAAACCAAGCCCTGTAATGAGGGGAGGAGCCACTTTCTGCATTCGTAATGCATTAATTTCCTATTCTATGCTTGCAAGGTGCTATGAAAAAAGCTACTCAACAGATGGAACAAATTGGTACAAGGCAGCAAGTGGTAAAGTCTTCCGAATATTGATTGACAGGGCTTGTTCATAATAGCATTAAGGCACTATTGATGTTTCTTTGGATATCTGGTTCTAAATGCCTAACCTAGTCATCATCAATCTGGGAAAAGGAAACCTGTACAATGGATTTTCTACCATAACAGTCCAACTATGGCTTACCAATCAACAACGCCCAGAAAAATTTATTGCCAAGTTACCCCCAGCAGCTAATTTGGCGGAATCCTACAGAGAATGGAAGTTAATGTACCAAGCACTCTGTAACCGCCAGGTTATCCGTACTTCCTTAGAAGAAGATGACGACTTGGAAATTATTGAAGGTGGTATCAACCAAATCTCTCAGGTTAGCTTTGAACAGTTGAATCAAACCCTACAAAAACACCTCAATAGCTGGCTCAAATCTGAAGATTTTCTCCCTATTGACCTAGAATTACGTTCTCAACTTAATCAAAAAGAAGACATTCAAGTTATCTTTGAAACCAATGACGAGGAGCTGTGGCAATTTCCTTGGTATGGCTGGAATTTTTTCAAGGATTATCCCCACTCAGAAATGGCACTGAGCAGACAAGCTTATCAACGACAGCCACCTCAAAAAACTCAAAGGAAGAAGGTGAGAATCTTGGCAATCCTTGGTAATACCCAAGGCATTGATGTTGAACAAGAAAGTAGTTTGCTCAATCAACTAGAAGATGCTGAAACCAAGTTTTTAGTTAAACCATCTCACGCCCAACTCAATGCTCAACTAAAGGATAAACAAGGTTGGGATGTTCTTTTTTTTGCAGGTCACAGCCAAACAACAGGAGCAACGGGGCGGATTTATATTAATGAGAACAAGGGCGACAATTATTTAAGAATTGAGCAATTAGAGGAATCCCTCAAACCTGCCATTGAAAACGGTTTAAGGGTGGCAATTTTTAACTCCTGCGATGGTGTGGGGTTAGCACTGGCTTTGGAGAAACTGAGGATTTCCTTAGTTATCGTCATGCGGGAACCTGTGCCCAATCGAGTAGCAGAGGAATTTTTCAAGCACTTTCTGGAGGCTTTTTCTGAACAGAGGCAACCGCTATACCAAGCATTTCGGGAGGCACGTAGTAAGTTACAAGATTTAGAAAATGAATATCCTGGTGCTTCTTGGCTACCTGTAATTTGTCAAAATCCTTCTGTAGATCCCCCAACTTGGTTACAGTTAGGCGGAATTCCCCCTTGTCCTTATAAGGGGCTAGAAACATTTCAGCCGAAAGACCATAAACTATTTTTTGGACGGGAGAAGACCGAAGAAAAAATCACTACTGCACTCAAACGTCAATCCCTGGTGGCAGTAGTGGGGGCTTCTGGTAGTGGTAAATCTTCAGTTGTGCTTGCGGGAATAGGTCGCTTGCTAGATCAAGACAAGGGCAAAACTAAACTTGCCGTTTTTCGCCCCAAGAAAAATCCATTCCCAGAATTAGCTTCAGCTTTAGAGCCACTTTTTCGGTCCCAGCACAACGAAACCCTTTCTCAAACGAATCGTCGTTTAGTACAACTAGCGACACAAGTTGAATTGGAACAACATATACGGAATAACCCTCAAGCTCTCCGTGAGAAAGTTGTCGAATTTGCTCAAATTTATCCTGACACCAATTTCCTACTGGTAGTGGATCAATTTGAGGAACTCTACACCCAGAACATTCCAAAAGAAGATGTCCAGGCATTTTTAGATGTCCTTATATATGCAGTGGAACCGGCTTGCTCTTTCTTTACCCTAATCCTTACCTTACGCGGAGACTTTTATGGAGCTGCATTAGCCTATCGTCCTTTCAGCGATATTCTGGAAGATCGAGTGATTAACTTGGGTCCGATGAATTCCCAGGAGTTACAATTAGCGATTGAACAGCCAGCAAGGTTAAGAGGAATTAAGCTCGAACCAGCATTAACAAACAAACTCATAGAAGCAGTAGATAAACAACCCGGTAGTTTGCCTCTGTTGGAATTTACTTTGGAACAATTGTGGCAAAAACAGAAAAATGGGATGCTAACCCACAAAGCCTACGATCAAGAAATTGGAGGACTAGAAACAGCCTTAGTCCGTCATGCCGATCAAAGTTATGCCAAGCTTATTAGCACAGGGGAAAAGTCGAAAATCAGCAAACAAATCCAAGAGATATTTATTCATCTAGTAAGCATGGGAGAAGATGGCAAACCCACTCGACGCATTGCTACTAGAGGTGAGATTGGCGAAGAAGGTTGGAAATTAGTAACTCAGTTAGCTGATACTCGACTTGTAATAACCAATCAAAATCATTCAACTAAAGAAGAAACTGTTGAAGTGACCCATGAAGCTCTGCTTTCAGCTTGGCCCACACTTATGGACTGGATTCGTGAAGACCGGGAATTTTTGCTTTGGCGAGGGCGGACTAAACAAGATTTGTCTAAGTGGCACAAACAAGGTGAATCAAGTAATTATCTTTTGACAGGGGGAGCGCTGGTAGAAGCAGAAAAATGGTTGCCACAGGTGAATGATGAATGGCTTCTAATGCAGCGATTTATTCAAAAGAGTATTGAGGTGCGAGATCTTAGAAAGAAGCAGATCAGAAAAGCAAGACAATTGACCCTTGGAGGAGCTATCTCAGCAGCGATAATCTTGGCTGGAGTTGCAGGGGTAGCATTTTTTCAGAACAAGCTTGCCACGTTAGGAATAAAAGTTGCCACAGTTCAAAATTTATTACCTACGGCTGATGCAACTGAAGGACTTATCCTAGCAATTGATAATTTGCAGAAAAGTCGCACTTTTAACCGCCATCTATTTATCTCCTCCCAAGCTAACTTATTCCAGGCAGTTCAAGAAGCTAGAGAAAGAAACATTTTTATTGGCCACTCTGATGAAGTGACATCAGTAGCTATTAGTCCAGATGGTCAACGCATAATTAGTGTAAGTAAAGATGGCACGCTGCGACTATGGGATTTAAAAGGTAATCCCATTGGTAAGCCCTTTCGGGGTGACAAAGGAGAGGTTTGGTCTGTTGCTTTTAGCCCAGATGGTCAACGCATAATTAGCGGAAGTTTAAACGGCACGCTTCAACTATGGGATTTAAAAGGTAATCCCATTGGTAAGCCCTTCCAGGGTCATAAATCAAGAATATGGTCTGTAGCTTTCAGCCCAGATAGCAAACTTATTGTTAGTGCAAATGGGGGTGAACAATTAAGGTTATGGGATTTCAATGGTAATCCAATTGGTAAACCTTTCTGTTGCCATCCACAAGGTCATGATTTTCCATTCTCAGTGGCTTTTAGTCCAGATGGTCAGCGTATCGTCAGCGGTCATTTGGATGGCACAGTCAGGTTATGGGATCTAAAAGGGAATCCCATTGGTGAACCCTTTCGGGGTCATGAAAAAGAGGTGTGGTCTGTTGCCTTTAGTCCAGATCGTCAGCGTATTGTCAGCGGTAGTAATGATAGAAAATTAAAGTTATGGGATCTAAAAGGGAATCAAATTGCTTCATTCAGGGCGCACGATGCTGGTGGAGTCAAATCTGTCGCTTTTAGTCCAGATGGTCAGCGTATCGTCAGCGGTAGTTGGGATAGCACAATTAGGTTATGGGATCTAAAAGGGAATCCCATTGGTGAACCTTTTCAGGGTCATAATGGTCCAGTTTTATCAGTTGCTTGGAATCCTGACGGTCAGCACATCATTAGTAGTAGCTCGGACAAAACATTAAGAATATGGGATGTGGATGATGATCTCAGCAAGTCCTTCCAAGGTCATGATGGTCAGATTTTTTCGGTGGCATTTACTCCAGATGGTCTAAATATCATTACTGGAGGTGAAGATGGCATGGTACGAATGTGGGACTTAAACGGTAATCAAGTCAGTAAACCTTTTATTGCTGATAAAAAAGGAGTAAAGTCAATAGATATTAGCCCAAATGGCAAATTCATTGTTACGGGTGGTGAAGATAGCATAGTACGGCTGTGGGACTTAAACGGCAATCCAGTTGGCAAACCATTTCTAGGCCATCAAATCGGTCGTCCATTTCAGGATGTAGATTGTAGAGGTGTATCATCCGTGGTATTTAGTCCAGACAGCAAGCAAATTGCCAGTGGCAGTTCAGATGGTACTGTGCGGTTATGGGACTTGCAAGGTGATCGTCTTCATCCACCCTTCCAAATTGCCACAGAATTCCAAGTTTATAACAAATCACTCCAAAGTTATAAGCACTTGATTTGCTCAGTGGTTTTTAGTCCAGATGGTCAATTTATTGCCGTTGCTAGTGAAGATAAAACCATAGGAATATGGGACTTAAAGGGCGATCCTGTCAGTAAAACCTTTAAAGGTCATAGTAGTGCGGTGCGATCCGTGAAATTTAGTCCAGATGGTCAGCTTTTACTGAGTGGAAGTTCTGATAAAACATTACGTTTATGGGACTTGGAAGGAAATCCAATAGGTGAGCCCTTTCAAGGTCATTCTGGTGGAGTTCTATCTGTTGCCTTCAGTCAAGACGGCAAACGTATCATTAGCGGTAGTTGGGATGGCACAGTCAGGTTATGGGATTTAAAGGGTAAGCAAATCGGTAGCTTCTTGCATAAAAATGGTATGAGAATGAATTCGGTAGCTTTTAGTCCAGATGGTCGGCATATTGTAAGTGGTAGTAAGGACGGTACTGTGACACTATGGCTTGCTTCTTGGCAAGACTGGATGCAAATAGCCTGCGAGCGTTTAAGCAACCATTATATCTTTCGTAAGTCTGGAGAACAGCCCTATGTAAACCCAGGAATCGTTCGTGGGGCTAAAAAAGCTTGCCAACAAAATCAGAAAAGATTTTGAGAGAAAGGGCGTGAAATATTGAATTCAATAAAGCACTTGCCAATGCTTGTCCACACCCAAGAGTTAGTCTACACCCTCAAAGATGTGAGTATAGATTCACCGAAGCCTTCATTTACTAGTAGTGAATAATCTGGATCTGGAAAAAATTTTATCTTTACTTCAGTAGA
>NZ_FYBH01000090.1 GCF_900185595.1 Calothrix rhizosoleniae SC01 | reverse complement strand
ATCTAGTAACAATATATCCCCTTCTCGCCAAGGAAAGATGATTGATTCTTGTTGATATATTTCTCTTATTTCTGCTAATACTGCTGTTTCAATTGCAGAACCATCACCGTAATAAGTATTTCGTGGTAGTTCTGATTCTTGATAATTTTTTAAAATACTTTCACGAACATAGGGATCTAAATTTGAGATGTGAAATAAATGAGCTTGATTAAACCAAACTGCTTCTCCTGTTTGAGGATGTTCAACTACTGCTGGACAAATTTGACGGGTTTGTAAGCAATCTGCGTCTTTCCATTCAAACTCAATTCCAGCGCGATGACAGTAGTTTTCAACCTCGATTTTTTCAGTGGTTTGAAATACATCTTGCCAAGTTAAATCGAGATTATTACCATAATTTCTCACGTACATTATTTGCTTTTGCTGAAATAATTCTTTAGTTTGATTGGAAATACGTTGAAAAATTTTGCGACTATCAGCAATTGGTGTTTCTCCACCCTGTTGTGCACTTTGTAGACAATAGAAAGCAATTTTTCGCGGAAAATTTCGGGAGTATGACATCTCATTATGTAATGGGATGGATTGAGTAGCAGGATATTCTGTAGAAGTGTAGATATTACCACTTACTTGAGTCCGAGGGGTGGAACGATAGGAATATTCCAGTAAATTTCCGCCAATTGTTTTGATAAATTCTGCAAATTCAGGAATATCATTTAATTTAAAGTTGCGAAATAGAATTCCTCCATGTTGTAGTAATTTTTGATCAATTAATTCTTTTTGGGTTTTAGCCCAACTTACTAGACTCAATCCTTCAACGTTAGCTGTAATTAATAAAGGAAGGGGATCATGGTCATCTAAAAAATCTAGTTTGATTAATTGTTCTTGGGAGATAGTAACAGTTTTGCGTTTACTAGATCCTATTTTTTTAAAATTAGGCTTGTTTATTTTTGGCTGATTCATATTATTTATTACGGATAGCCTTACGCTTGGTTAATTTTAAAGTTTTTAGACCTTTTTTTGTGGTTTCTTTTTCTATTAACTCTTTAATCTCTTTTGTTTTCTTAGTTAATTCTTCCACCATATTTTCATTTTCGTGACTTTCTAATGGATTAATAGCCATTGTTGAGAGAACATTAGTGTAATAATTACCAATATCCTGAGCTTGTTCGTGACATAATTTTTGGGGGTCACACTCTAAAAGTAATTTGACATCAGAAGAAAGCAAATCTAAACTAAATTGCGCAAGTAAAACAAATTCTTTAATTGCAAACCCTTGACCTTCTAAAACCTCTAATTCACTGGATTTTTGTAAATTTTGATAACGATGAAAATGGGTAAAATTAAAAGAAATTTCAAATAAATTTTCCCCGCTTAGGTCTTTTTTGATTTGAGACATGGGATACCAGCGATAAGCAAGTAATTCTTGTTCTAATTCAAAAGTTTGTTTTACTAAATCTATCCACGAACCGCTATTAAAATTGACACGAAACGGTAAAGTATTGAGGAAAAGTCCTAAAATGCGATCGCCATCTTTAGTTTCCGGTCTACCATTAGTTGAAAGTCCCGTAACTATGTCTGATTCACCACTGAGTAAACTAATAACTTTTAAGTGCGCGGTGAGTAATACAGTTTTTAAGGGAACGGTAGCAGACTTTGCTAAGTCTTTCAATCCTTGAGATATTTTTTCAGAAATTGCTACATCTATATTTAAGTTTTCTGGTGTATGATTATTTGCATTTAAAAAACGCCAGCGCGGTATCTCAGTTTGAGTGACTCCTGTCAGTTTTTGTAACCAGTATTGACGATTATCGCTTGAGTTAAGTGCTTTTTGCTGTAAGGCAACAAAGTCTCGAAAAGTGATTGTTGGTGGTGAGATAGAATAGTTTCGTTTGTTAATTAAACAGAAGTATTCTTCAAACAATTCACTCAACAGTAAAGATAAACTCCATCCATCAAGAATCGCGTGATGAAAAGTAAGAGTAAATTGAAATGTTTCTGGAGTAGTTTGATAAATTTTTAACCGTAGCAGTGGTGGTTGTGTCCAGTCAAACTTATGTTGTTTTTCTGTTTCTAAGAATTCCGCTATTATTTCTTGGCGTTTTGATTCCGAAAGATGACGTAAGTTTTCAAAATACAATGGAACAGATAATTGTTTTTCAACTATCTGTAAAGGTTGACTGAAATCTCCTAAGTTAAAATAAGCACGCAGTATGGGATGACGATTGACTAAATTATCAACGGCTGTTTGTAAATATTCTAATTTCAATACTGCTTTTAAATGGAAACTAGAGACATTATGGTAAATATTGGCATTAGGATTATATTTGCTGTAAAAAAACATCCCCATTTGCATAGTTGTTAGGGGATAAGCATCTTCCACAGTTTCCGGTAATTTTTCTTTGTCTGCGGTGGTAATTAAGCTGAATGGTGGATTTGATTGATAATTAAGACTGCTAGATTGTTTATGATTGAGATTTTGAGCTAGTTGGTAAATAGTTTGATATTTAAATATTTGTTGAATAGATAAATCAAAACCACGTTCCCTTACTTGAGAACAAACTTGGATACTGCGAATAGAATCACCACCTAAAGCAAAAAAGTTATCGTGAATGCCAATTTTTTCTATTTTTAATACATGACTCCAAATTTCAGCTAAAGTTTTTTCTGCAGTTGTTTTAGGAGCCAGATAATTTTCTGCTAATTCAGGGCGGTTAGTATCTGGTACTGGTAATACTCGACGATTTACTTTACCATTGGGAGTTAGAGGTAATTTCTCTAGAAATACGAAATTTCCAGGAATCATATAATCTGGTAACTTCTGCTGGAGAATTTTACGTAGTTCATTGATGGTTAATGTTTGTTTTTCAGGAACTATATAAGCAACTAAGCGCTTATTTTTAGGTTCATCTTCTCTAACCATGACAATGGCTTGACGTACTGCTGAATTTTGAGTCAATACTGTTTCTATTTCCCCTAATTCGATGCGAAAACCACGTAGCTTTACCTGGTGGTCAATACGACTGATAAACTCAATATTACCATCTGATTGATAACGTACTAAATCTCCTGTTTTATAAAGATATAATTCTGCACTGTTATCAAAGGGATTGGGAATAAATTTCTCAGTTGTTAATTCAGGTTGTTTTCGATAACCACGAGATAAACCATCACCTCCAATATAAAGTTCTCCACTAACTCCTATAGGTACTGGTTGTTGATATCTATCTAAAATATAGGTTTGGGTATTAGCAATTGGACGACCTATAGAAACAGTTTTTTCCTTTTCTTTGACTAAATGAATAGTAGACCAAATCGTTGCTTCCGTAGGACCGTATAAATTCCAAACTGAACTACTACGCTTGTGTAACTCTGCTACTAGTTGTGAGGATACAGCTTCACCACCACAAAGAATTTTTAATTTTTTATTTTTATTATCACTCCATCCTGCTGCTAATAACATTTCCCATGTAGATGGAGTCGCTTGCATAATTGTGATTTTTTCTGTCTCTAATTTATTTAATAATTCAATTCCATCCCTCGCGACTTTGCTACTAACAATTACTACTTTTGCTCCTACTATCAAAGGGAGAAAAATTTCTAATCCAGCAATATCAAATGATAAAGTTGTTACTGCTAGAAGAATATCTGACTCTGTGATTCCAGGGTTAGAACTTAAAGAATAAAGAAAGTTAACTACATTGCGATGATTAATTTGTACACCTTTGGGTTTACCTGTGGAACCAGAGGTGTAAATTATATAAGCTAAATTTTCCGCACAGATATCATATTGGAGATGATTTTCATTTTCTTGAATCTCTGTTTTCCAATCTCCATCCAAACAAACTACCTTAGCTTGATGAGGTAGTAGCTTTGTTTGCAAATGCTCCTGTGTGAGCAAAACTGGTACTTGAGCATCCGATAGCATAAAATCCAAACGTTCTTGGGGATAGTCTGGATCTAAGGGTACATAAGCTCCACCAGCTTTGAGAATTCCCAGAATCCCCACTACCATTAGAATCGACCTTTCCACACAAATACCAACTGGAACTTCTGGTTTTACACCTAGTTTTTGCAAGTATTGTGCTAGTTGATTTGCTAGTTGATTAAGTTGTGTATAAGTTAACTTTTCGTTTTCAAAAACTACCGCTACAGCATCTGGCGATCGCGCAACTTGTGCTGCAAATAATTCATGGATACATTGATTGTGAGGATAATCAACTTGTGTCGAATTCCAGTCTACTAATAACTGATATCGCTCGGTTTCTGTCAGTATTGGTAATGTTTTTAACTGTTCCTGAGGATGTGCTACCATTGCAGCAATTAGAGTTTTGAGATGTCCTAACATCCGCGTGATAATAGCAGTATCAAAATAGCGCTCATCATACATAATTGATAGTAGTAACTCGGTATCAGGAACTACCATAAATGTTATGGGATAGTTAGTTGTACTAATGCCAGAGACATCGCCAATAGTCAAATCTGCAATTTCCTCGCCAGAATCCGTGAAAGGATAGTTCTCAAAAACCAAAATACTTTCAAATAAAGGTAGTCCTTGGGGTATCTCACTCCATTTCTGCACGTCTACCAATCGACAATATTCATATTGGCGCAGTTCTACTTGTTGAGATTGGAGTTCCCGTAGCCAGGGTAACAATTTTTTCTCACCATCTACGTGTGAAGTTAATGGCAAAGTATTAATAAATACTCCTATCATCGATTCACTACCTTCTAGAGTCGGGGGACGACCGGAGGAAGTAATACCAAATATCACATTATCTTCGCCACTATAGCGACTTAAAAGTAAAGCCCATGCACCTTGTATGATCGTATTTATTGTCAGTTGAGATTCTTTTGCAAAGGATTGTAAACTTGCTGTGATTGTCTTTGATAATTTTATGTTTTCTTGTGCATAAGTTGCTTGTTTACCTGTTACATCACCAACATATTTTTTCACACCTAAAGGTGTAGGACTATCCACTCCTTTGAGAAAATTCCGCCAAAACTTTTCTGCTTGAGACTGTTCTTGTTGCTGTAACCAAGCAATATAATTTTTGTAAGCTAGTGGTGGTTCTAAATGTAAATTTTCACCGTTGCACAAAGCTTTATAAAATTCAAAGACTTCTTTTATTAGTAAAGCACGAGACCAACCATCTGATATCAGGTGATAGTTAGTCCAGATAAATTGATATATATCATCACTCAATTGTATCAATGTTAAACGCATCAAAGGCGGTTGGGAGAGTTCAAAACCACGCTGTCTATCTGCTTGAATAAAAGCTTTTAGTTGCTGTTTTTGTAAGGTTGGTGAAATATCTCGCCAGTCCAGTTTCTCTAATGGTATTTTTACTTTTTTGCTAACAACTTGCAGTGGTTTTTCTAGCTCTTCCCAGTAAAAAGAAGTACGTAATATAGAATGTCTAGTTAAAACTTTTTGCCAAGCTTGTTCAAATGCTGTAAAATTTAACTTACCCTGAATTGAAATATCGTATTGCTGGCAATATACTTCAGAGTTAGGAGAATAAAGGTGGTGGAATAATAATCCCTGTTGTATGGGTGAAAGTTCGTATATGTCTTCAATATTATTTGTTTGCATAATTATAGGAGAGAGTAATTCAAAATTACGAAGCAGAGCGAAAGAAAATTCATTTTAATATTTTATTTTCAACCTAATATAGACGCTGAATTTAACACAATGGAACATTAAATTTTCAAAACTGCTAACTTGCATTTTTACTATTTTTTTGGCCTAATTGAATTGGGAAAAATTACTTTTGATTGATTTTACCAATTAATTTTTCTAAATCTTTTTGATTAATTTCAGCTTCTGGGAAGTCGGAAGGGGTAAAGACTATAGTTTCTTGTGATTGACAATAGTTAATTAAGGTTTGTAATGTTTTCATAAAATTCTCTCCTAAATTTTCAATAGTGTTGCGGTGATAAATATCTTGGCTATAAGTCCAATTAACTCGTAATTGTCCTTGGACAACTAAACCATCAATCTCTAGCAAGTAACTGCGGTGTCCTTGCAAACTGCGCTCTGGTGCAATAGAATCAGTCGCTGGTATAAACAAAGAGGATTCTTGAAGTATCTGGTCAAATTGTCCCAAATAATTGAATTTGATTTCTGGTTGAGGCAATTTTTGTAGCTCAGAAAATATTTGTTCACTTTGATTAAAATAACGCAGTAAACCATAACCAATTCCATAGTGGGGAATCTTGCGTACTTGTTCTTTTACTGCTTTTAACTGTTCTATTAAATCATTTACTTGACTCAAATTCAGGAGAAATGGAACAATATGATTAAACCAGCCTACTGTACGAGATAAATCTATATCATCAAAAATTGTTTCTCGTTCGTGAGCTTCTAAAGCTATCAGTTGGTGAGTATTTCCGGTGAATTGAATTAAAACATTTCCCAAAGCAGTTAATAATATTTCATGGATTTGTGTCCGATAGATAGTAGGTACTTCTTGCAATAGGGTTTGAGTTAATTCCACACTTAAAGTAGTTGATAATGTCTGTGCATTAGCGATAGTATTTCTACCTGCATGATTGTCTACTGGGAAAGGTGCAATTTCTTGACATGATGGTGTTAACCAGTAATTCAATTGTGATGCTAAATCTGAAGAATTAGCATACTCTTGCAGTCGTTTTCCCCATTGTTGAAAAGAAGTTGTTTTAGGTGGTAATTTGATAGCTTCACCTTGAGTGAGTTGTTGATAAACTAGTTGTAAATCTGTCAGTAAAATCCGCCAAGAAACTGCATCAACTACCAAATGGTGAATAATAATCAATAGACGACTGGGTTGAGTACTACCACAGTTAAACCAAGCCACTCGCATCAAGGGAGTTGAAGATAAATCTAAGCTTTTGTGTAATTCAGTCGCGGTATTTTTAATGGCTGTTTGTTGTTCCGTCGGAGAAAGGTGGGAAAAATCATGCTGAACAAAGGGAACAGAATTATTATAATCAGCATTAATTTGCTGAATTTCCGATGTTGTTTGTATAAAATGCAAACGTAATCCATCGTGATGTTCTAACAAATATCCCAATGCTTGCTGTATTAATTCTGGCTGTAGAGGCTGATTTAATTCTAGTAAAACTGATTGATTCCAATGGTGTGGTTCTGGGAATTTTTCACTAAAGAACCACTTTTGAATTGGTATCAATGGAACTTCACCTGTTACTATTCCTTGTTCGGCTTGAATTGCTGTGACTATACCTGCAACTTGGGCTAATTTGGCAATAGTTTGATGTTCAAATAGTTGCTTGGGAATTAATTGTAAACCTGCTGATTTAGCCTTCGCAATAATCTGAATACTGAGAATAGAATCTCCACCTAATTCAAAAAAGTTATCATTGATTCCTACCTGTTTTACTCTCAACACTTCACCCCAAATTTCGGCTAATATTTTTTCATTCTCAGTTTGGGGTGGAACATAATTTGCAGCTAATTTTTGTGTAAATTTATCTGGTGCTGGCAGATTTTGTCTGTCTATTTTACCATTCGGCGTTAAAGGTAGACTCTTTAGAGATACGAAAGTATTAGGAATCATATATTCCGGAAGTTTTTCTAATAGAAATTTCCGGAAATCACTGTTCGTAGGAATAGGCTGCTGTTTTGGTACTATATAAGCCACCAATCTTTTATTATTAGGAATATCTTCACGCACTGTCACTACCTGTTGCTCCACAGCAGGATGTTGACTAAGAACAGCTTCAATTTCTCCTAACTCAATGCGAAAACCACGAATCTTAACTTGATTATCTATACGTCCAATAAACTCTATTTTACCATCTGCAAGATAGCGTCCTAAATCACCAGTTTTGTAAAGTTTACCTGAGGGGATAAAAGGGTTGGGAATAAATGTTTCTGGAGTTAAATCTGGACGATTCAGGTAACCCCGCGCTACGGAAGCACCGCCGATATAAATTTCACCAGTAATTCCAATTGGTACTGGTTGTAGTTGTTCGTTTAACAGGTAAATTTGGGTATTAGCAATAGGACAACCAAGAGGAACTGTTTGGTATTTGCGAGAGGATTCGACTAAATAAGTTAATACACCTACAGTAGTTTCCGTGGGGCCATAATGATTAATAATTTTGCATGCTGGTGACTTTGCTTCCTCAATTTGCTCAATTAAATGCCAATCTGTTGCTTCACCTCCTAATATTAATCTCTTTCTAGGTAAAATATTTTTTGCAGATTCAGCAGCAATTAAAGCTTTGAGATGGGAAGGAACAATTTTTAGACAATCAATAGCATGATGATGAAAATATTCTGCCAAAGCTTTAGCATCACTAGCTAATTCCGAAGAGATTATATGTAGACATCCACCACCACAAAGACTGGGAAAAATCATTGTATTACCCAAGTCAGCAGCTAAAGTCGAAACTATAGCGAAACTAGCTGTGGTATCTAAATTTAATATTTCTTGGATGCTATATAAATAATTTAATAATTGGCGATTTTCAATTAGTACACCTTTAGGAATACCAGTAGAACCAGAAGTGTAAATTATATAAACTAAATTCTCTGGATTAACTTCATTTATGGGATTAGTATTTTTTTCCTGGCTGATGATTTCCCAGTTACTATCAAGATATATTGCTTCTGCTGTAATATCAGTCAGATTATCTCGCAGGTTTTCTTCTGTTAAAATTAAATCTACTTGAGCATCTGACAAACGTAAATTTAAGCCTGTTGATGGTAATGCTGGATCTAGTGGTAAATAAGCTCCCCCAGCTTTCATAATTCCTAAAATACCGACAATTGCTGCAATATTCCTTTCAAGATACAACCCTACAATTGTCTCCGGTTGTACTCCTTTTTGTTGTAAGTAGTGAGCTAATTGATTGGCACGATGATTTAATTCTTGATAGGTTAATGTTTGATTTTCAAATACAACTGCAATATTATTTGGTGTACGTTCAACCTGTTCTGCAAATAGTTGGTAAATACATTTATCTTGAGAATAAGCAACCTCCGTTTGATTAAAATTTACCAAAAGTTTTTGACGTTCATTAGTACTAATAATCTCTAGCTGGTTAATGGGTATATCTGGATTTTCAATACAGCTTTGTAATATGGTATGAAATTGTTCGGCTAAGATAGCGATTGAATCTGCTGAAAAATAATTAATATCGTAGTAAAAAGAGGTTTTTAAAAAATTGTCATACCTATGACAAGCAAGTTTTAGTTTGAATCTTTCTATACAGCTATATTGTTGCAACATAGAAAAAGATATATTATCCGCAACAATTGATGGTGATAATTCCTCAAATTCAAATCCAATTGGAAAAACCAAATCATTAGTTTCAGCTACAAAATAATCTTGCCATTCCCAAGTATTTTCTATAATTTTATGATTATTTTTGATTAATTCTTGAAAAGATAAATCTCCCTTCAACTTATTTTTAATTGGTATCCAAGTAGCTAAAAGTCCCAATAAAGAAGACAACTCTTCATAATCCCTACGATTTACCTGATTACCAATTACAATATTTTCTTGTCCGGTAAGTCTCCATAAAAAAGTTTGCCAACAAGCCAGTATAATTATTGAATCTTCGGTATTATATTTATGACTTAAACCTTCAATTTTCGCAGTTAAATTCCTATCTAATTGTGTTTCGTAACAATTAATTTTAAATACAGATTGCTCTAATGGTTCAAATAAATTATTCTCTAAAGGTAATTGCCAGTTTTTTAAAGTAGAATCATATTGTTGATGCCAGTATTCCTTAGCTGTTGCAGCATCTTCGTCTTCTGTAACTAATTGATTCTGCCACTCAGAAAATTGAACGTATTGGATAACTTCATCTTCTTCTGAACTGTTTTCACTATAATTACAGTATAAATTGCTAAGTTCAAAAAAGAAATTATTAATTGACCAGCTATCAGCACAAATTGCAGGTAGACAAATTATTAAAACATGATTAGAGGCAGATAGTTGAATCAAATAAAAGTTGACTAATTGTCCAGATTCAAAATCAAAAATATCATATCTATACTTTTGAATCAAATCATCTAGCTTTTTTGATTTTTCTTGCTGATGATAATTACTTAAATCAATTTCTTCCCATGAAAACAAAGTATTTTCAAGATTATCATTCACAACCATCACTGGTGTTTTAATCCCAGGTAAATTGCGAAAACTAGTTCTGAGAATTTCATGGCGATTTGCAATTTTCTCTATAGCCTTTTTTAAGAGATTTATTTGTAAATCCCCTTTTAATCTGAAAACACCTTGGGTATTATAAATCGTACTTTTTTGTTGCAAAAACCAAAGGCGTTTTTGTCCAGGAGATAAATTAAAACCGCTAATAACTTCATGCATATTCTCTTTCCCACTCAATTTTACTTTTCTACTTCTTGATTAGAAATCATATCTCCCATTGCAACCACAATTTTTCGGGAACCAACATAAGGATTGCGTCCGTGAGCAGTTAAAATATTATCTAACATTAAGACATCTCCTTTTTGCCAAGGAAAACTTACCTGGGCTTCTCGAGAAATTGCTAATATTTCTGCAACTACAGAATTTTCTATGCTCGAACCATCGCCATAGTAAACATGACGGGGTAAATTTTCTTCTCCAAATAATGACAGCATATGCTCTTGCACATCTGCTTGTAAACAAGATATATGGTGTAATAATAATTGATTAAAAAATACCGATTCATCTGTTTGCGGATGTTTGATAATCGCCGGACGCACTTGGCTAGTTTTTAAGCCATCATTAGACTTCCATTCAAAATTAATTTCTGCTTGGTGACAGTAATTTTCGACTTCCTTTTTATCTGCAGTTCCAAAAAAGTCTTGCCAACTAACATCTAAACCTTCAGTGTAGTTGCGGACATACATTAGTTGTTTTTGCTGAAATTTATCCCTTAGTTTCGGATCGAGCAATTGCAACAATTTTCTACAATCAACAATTGGTGTTTCTCCCCTTGATTGCGCTGGTTGCATACAAGAAAACCAGATTTTTTGGGGATAACAATGCATATGAGAACTTTCATTGTGAAATAATATAGCCTGTTCTGAAGGATAAGGTGTAGAACCATATACTTTGCCAGAAACCCCTGTACGCGGCAAATCTCCATAATTTTCAAATAGCTTTGGACAAATAGCTTGGGCTAATTTTTCAAAGTCTGTTGGTGAAGAAATAGAGAAATCACGAAATAAAATACCACCGCTTTCAATTAATTTCTTTTCTAAAAATTCTCGGTTATTTTTTGCCCAATCGATGATATCTATATTATTATTTACTGGTGTGATGACCAGAGGCAAATGTTCTCCATCATGAAGATAACTAGTCTTAACTAAATCAGATTGTGAAAAATTTACAGCTTTAGGTTTAGCATTGATAAATTTCTTGCGTTTGACATTTTTACGCTGCTGTTTTTGCTGTTTTTGTTTTTCTTTCTCTGCTTCACTGAATATTTCTAAATCATTTATCAGAGTATCAGGTTGCTTGACAATATTTTCCAGGAGAGTTTGAAAATTATCTGACATCTTCGCAATTAGATTCCCCTCAAATAGGGCATCTTTATATTGCCATTTTCCTGTAATACCTTGTTCAGTTTCCGTTAAAAACAGAGCTATATCAAATTTAGCGATCTCCTGTTTAACATCTAAAACATTGATGGTTAATTCTGGTAATTCTACAGATGATTGTGGCACATTTTGCAGAACAAATAGTACTTGAAATAATGGTGTGGTATTGACTCCCCGATTTGGTTGTAAAGCTTTGACTAATTCTGCAAAAGGTAAATCCTGATGAGCATAAGCATCTAATGTTACTTGACGAACTCTTCCCAGTAATTCCTGGAAAGTGGGATTATCACTCAAATCGTTACGTAAAACCAAAATATTGATAAAAAACCCAATCAGAGATTCTATTTCTGCCCGATTGCGGTTAGCAATATCAGTTCCCACCACAATTTCATCTTGATTGCTATAACGCTGTAGCAGAATATTAAATGCTGCTAACAAAGTCATAAATAAAGTCACACCCTCTTGACGGTTGAGACTATAAATTGACTCAGCTAAATCACCAGGAATTAAAAACGTATGTTCGGCAAGTTTGTTGGTTGCAATTTTTGCTTTATCATCAGATGTAGGTAACTGCAATACAGGTAAATTAGTCCCTAGCTGCTGTTTCCAATAATCAAGCTGTTGCTGTAAAATATCTCCTTGCAACCATTGTCTTTGCCACAGTGCAAAATCAGCATACTGGATAGGTAATTCTGCTAACGGGGATGTCCCTCCTGCACAAAAAGCTGGATATAAAGTATATACTTCTTGGATTAATACCCCCATTGACCAACCATCAGAAATAATATGGTGCATTGTCAGTAATAACACATATTCTGTGGCATCTAATTGCAATAAATTACACCTTATCAAAGGGGCAACTTCTAAGTCAAAGGGAATAATAGTTTCTTGTTGTACTTGTTGCTGTAAGACAGTTTCACGTTCTGAACCTACTAGTTGCTGTAAGTCCAGCATATTTATGGTTATGGTGGCTTCTGGATAAATTACCTGTATAGGTTTGCCATTAACAGTTTGGAAGCTTGTCCGTAATATCTCATGACGGCGTACTATTTCTGATAAGCTTTCTTGTAAAGCATTAACATCCAACTTACCAGTGATACGGACTGCTGCTGGAATATTATAAGTGGCGCTTGATCCTTCAATTTGGTTGAGGAGCCACAGCCTTTCTTGTGCAAAAGACAGAGGTAATTGTTCGCTGTGGGTTCTTGGTTGAATGGCGGGAAGACTTAATCCCCTATTGGTAGTACGTAACTGGGTTAATGCTTCTTCTAACTGTACTACGGTGGAAGATTCAAAAATTGTATGTACTTGAATTTCTACTTCAAAGGCTTTTCTGAGTCTGGAAATTAATTGGGTTGCTAATAAGGAATGTCCCCCCAATTCAAAGAAGTTATCGTAGATTCCCACATTTTCCACCCCTAGAACATCTGAAAAGATTCTGGCTATTATTTCTTCACTTTGGTTGCGTGGTGCTACGTATTCCTGTTCGCGAGTAATTTCCCCATCTGGTGCAGGAAGTGCTTTTCTATCGACTTTACCGTTAGGTGTTAATGGTATTGTCTCTATATTGACAAAAATATTTGGCACCATGTAATTGGGTAATCTTTGAGCCATAAAACCGCGAATATCGGGTATTTCCTGGTTGCTAACAATATAAGCAACTAATCTATCTTCTGAAGAAATAACCACAGCTTGGTTAACTAAAGGATGTTGACTCAAAACGGCTTCAATTTCCCCTAGTTCGATGCGGAATCCTCTTAATTTGACTTGATTATCTATTCTACCAATATACTCAATATTGCCAGATTCTAAATAACGACCCAAGTCACCAGTTTTATATAATCTATTTCCCGATTCCTGGTTAATAAATTTTGATTGATTTAATTTTGGACGATTGAGATAACCACAGGCAAGTCCACTACCACCAATATAAATTTCACCTACTGCCCCAATTGGTACTGGTTGTTGATATTCGTCATACAAATAAATTTGAGTATTATTAATTGGTTGACCAATAGGAATTGTACTGGTTTCTAATTGTGTTGTTTTTATTTGATAAATGCTAGACCAAATAGTAGTTTCAGTCGGCCCATACAGATTCCAAATACTACTACCAGATGTGAATAATTGCCTTGCTAAATCATTAGTTAGAGCTTCTCCACCACAAAGAATTTTTAATTTTGTACAACCTTTCCATCCTGCAGCAAGCAACATTCTCCAGCTAGCTGGTGTTGCTTGCATTACAGTTACACCTTCAGTTTCAATCAACTCACTGAGTAATTTCCCATCTCCAGCTATTTCTTTGGTTGCTAAGATTAATTTTGCACCTGTAATTAAAGGTAAATAAAGTTCTAGGGCGGCAATGTCAAATGATATTGTAGTTACTGCCAGAAGAGTATCTTCTTGATTTAATCCCGGCTTTTGCTGCATTGATGTCAAGAAATTGATCACAGCATGATGTTGTATTTCTACACCTTTTGGTTTGCCTGTAGAACCGGATGTATAAATAATGTAGGCTAAATGATTTGCATTAACTTGGCTTGTCGGATTCTCTTGAGGTTGAACAGTAATATTTTCTCTGTCTGTAGTTAAACAAACTAATTTTTCTACCTTGGTATTGTTGAAATTAATTTTAGATATATCTGTTAATAATATAGATATTTGAGCATCAGATAAAATAAATTCTAAACGCTGTTGAGGATAAGCTGGATCTAGAGGAATATATGTTGCACCCGCTTTGAGAATTGCTAACAATCCAATCAGCATTTCCATAGAACGTTCTAAACAAATTCCTATCTTTGTTTCTGGTTTTACTCCATTTGCAAGTAGGTAATGTGCTAGTTGATTGGCTTTTTGATTTAATTGTTGATAAGTTAATTCTTCTTGCTCAAACACCGCTGCTAAATTATTGGGTGTTTTTTCTACCTGCTCCTCAAATAATTGATGAATGCATTTATCTTGCGGATAATCTACTTGATTACTATTCCACTGTCCCAATAGTTTTTCTTCTGTCGGACTCAACAAATTCAAGCTACTT
>NZ_FYBH01000172.1 GCF_900185595.1 Calothrix rhizosoleniae SC01 | reverse complement strand
CAGTTGTGAACCGAATTCTTGAGCTAAAGCAGCACCAATACCTGATGATGCTCCTGTAATCAGAACGACTTTATGATTAAATCTGTTCATATATTGTCAAGAATTGATTTGTTGCCATACTTCACCATTAAATTTGTAAACATCTTGCTGAAGCTCAGGAGGTACGATTACTTCCATTTGTTGGTGGTATTTGATTAAATCATACCAGGGAACACAATAATTGAGATGATGCTCGAAATGAAGGGAAATATTAAAGGGCATCAATATTTTTCTGAGAGGGAAAAAAGAACTACAAGATCGCAGCCAATAATTATTTCTGCAACCTACCGCACCACCATGTTCGATGGTAATTTTAATCGTATTTAAGATAATTAATACTTGAATGCCCAAAAAAGAGGCGAGCGCAACTTGCCAATCTAATAAAATTGTCTCCAAACTCATTGAGACAAACCAAACTATTACCGAACTTAGAGTTAACTGCCAATTGCTGCCATATGCTTTTTCTGCGGGACAAGAATAATCAATCCGTAAAATAGCGTAGCCAGGAATGAAGAGAACTTTCGCTAGATATTTGAATAACTTATTTCCCGTATAAACAGTCTCTGGGCAATTTTGTGGATCTTGTGGCTCGACGGGATAGCCATGATGGATTTGATGTCCTACTTCCCAATGCTTGATATATTCAGTCCCAAAAGGAATACAGACAAGCAAACCACAACATCGATTCCAGGCTCTTGCCTGTTTGAGATTTTTGCGCAGGATAAACATATTATGGGAGGCTTCATGCACCACTAAAATAAAGAGCATAAAGTAAACCCAACCCAACCCAACAGCACCCAAGGGAATATATAGCCAAAACTCAAGCACAGTACCCAAGTATAAAAGACTACCTGCAAATGCCAAGATCAAAATCAGCATCGCAATATTTAGACTATTGTGAATTGCCGTTTTTTTCTGACGATAGTGATAGGCATTGCCCAGCTTGACTCCTTGCTGAATCCACTGGGGTTGAGATTTGAGAGAAATTGCCTTTTCTGCAAACATAGTTTAATTAAATCATTAATGGCAATCGCGACTTTTTTTTTCCGCAAAAACATTGTTACGAATGCCAAAAATATTTTGCGGATCGGTAGATTGTTTAATTTGATGTAGTAATTCGATACTGGCAGGAGATAAAGTATCCTGCATAAAATTTTGGCGAATTTTACCTACTCCGTGATGATGAGAAATAGAGCCTCCATTAGCTATGATAGTTTGCCGTAGGGAATGCTCTATTTGACCGCAAATTACCTCTGGCTGTTCTACTCCTTTGATGTAAACACCAAACATAAAATAGAGACAGACTCCTGTATGGTAAGACTGGCTGATACGGTAAGAGAGATAGGGCTTACCAGGTAAATTATACTGATGATGCAGTTCGATAAGCTTTTGCTCTACACCGTTGCAGACTTTTTGAATATTGCTCCAGGGTACAGAGGTTTCAAAAGTTTCGCCAATGATATATTGGGAAGAGAAAAAATCTCTTAAATAAGCGATCGCATAGGTAAGCATATAGCCCCGTTGCCCGTTAGTCGCTCCTGTGGCTAACCCCTCATATTTTCTAGCTAATCGATAAATATTTTTTCTTGATAAGCAACTTCTTCTGCATTACCTTCCATGACGATAGTAGCAGCTACCATCTGCTGCGGATCGAAACCTCGCACTTTTAGTACGTAGAGTTTTTTTAGTTTATCAATATAGGCTTTGCTACCAGTAGCCTTGGGCTTTAATGCCTGACCAAAACGAAACTGATTGTTATCTACTAAGCGAATACTAGCGGGCATAAATCCACTATGAGCTAATTCGTAGAGGAATTTAACCCCCAATTCAAAATTAGGAAAAAGTAGCGAACCGTATTTAGTCACCTCGGGTAGATGATGAATCCTAATTACTGCTTGGGTAATCAGCCCCAAGTTACCTTCATTGCCAAATAAGAGATTGTGTAGTTGCATTCCCATAGAGGCACGGGGCGTTGGTGCAACTTGTTCGATAGTACCTGTGGGTGTTAAGAGAGTGATATTTTCTACGATTTGCTCGATGTTGCCATAGCGATTTTTCTTCATCCCACTAGCATTGGTAGCAATCCAGCCTCCCAAGGTAGATAGTTCCAAACTATCGGGTTCGTGTCCGCAAACAAAACCTTGCTCATTTAACTCAGCTTCCAACTGTTTGCCCGTAATTCCTGCTTGAACACAAGCACGCAGATTTTCTCGATCAATCCACTCAATTCGATTCATCCGCTTCATATCTACCGAGACGATAGTGCGAGTTTCTGTAGGAGGAAGTTTTAAAGCACAACTAACGCTAGTTCCACCACCGAATGGTACTAGGCAAACATTGTATTGAGTCGCTAGTTCGATTAGTTTTTGAGCATCTACGCTAGACTCGCAGTAAAACACCATGTCTACTATTCGTTCTAGCCTGTTATAGAGAACTTTGTGAACTTCTTCAAAGGTAGTTTGTCCATGACTGTGTAGCAGACGTTCTGAATTTTTCAAGCTATATTGATGGGGAGGAAATGAATCTTTAATAGCTTGGCAAAAATCAGGTTGAATATGAGGCGGTGTAATGTATGGTGGCGAAACTTCTGAGAGGGTATCTTGTGGTTCGATTTTAATGTCTAATAATTCTTCGATATAAGGAATTAGATAGGGCATTTTGTAGCCCGAAAGAGCATAGCGACTTCCCGTCATCATTACCGAACGATCTTCACTAATCTTTAAGGAAGTATCTCGATAACCCCATTTATGCCCCCAGATAAGGTCTTTATTTTCTGTCATTGGTCTATTTCTCGATCGCTAACTCAATGGTAATAGTAAATGACAATTGACAATGGGTTGATAATCTTGCTTGGGAAATAGTTTAAAAAACAATTAGCGCGATCGCTAGCAGTAAATAGCCGATAAAACTTTTCTGAAGTCTAATTTTTCTTGTGTTATTTAAAAACAAAACCAAAGCGTTGTCAACTTCACAGAGACTCTTACCAAATTCAAGTTGACGATTTAAAAGAACAAATTATAGAATACGAAAGACTTATTAATTGCGACACCAGCACACCTTTTAAAATTCAAATTAATTCCTTAAATAAGCTGCCAGATGTATTAATAAAAGCTCGGATAGCGGCAAACATTAGTCAGCAAGAACTGGCTGATATTTTAGGAATTGATGAACAAATAGTTAAAGAGTATGAGGATACGGATTATCAATCTGCCAGTTTTGGAGAAATCCTCGAAGTCAGTACTGCTTTAGGTGTATAATTTACAGCTGCAACCATGGAAGTAGATTTTGCAGAAATAGAAGCTGTTAAAAAAAGTGTGCATAAATGGCGAAAAGAAAAAATGAATATTATTAACCCTAAAGCCTCATAAGAGGTTATTTGTAAAGTCAACCTTAAAACCCAAGTAACCGGGTTTCTAGGGGAACACCAAAAAATAAATTACCCAATTTCTACACTTGAACTACTTGCTTCACTCCCCCTGCTCCCTGCTCCCTGCTCCCTGCTTTCCTACATCCCTCCATAAGCAACGCCACCAGCTCGCCGAGGATCGGCAGCTGCGGATAAACCCAAGGAAGGATGCCACAAACTAGCTTGCACTCCACCAAAATACATGGAAAGTTCAGGAAATTGGAATGTGACAAATCCTTTTATTTCCTCCATAGGTAGCCCTGATTCCCCAACCATGGTTGGTTGCTGCGCTAATACTTCATAATGGAGTCGAGGATGGGCGATCGCTTCCTCTAAGGACATCCCTAAATGAATAAAGTTTAATAGTACTTGGGCGATGGCTGTGGTAATTCGAGAAGCACCAGGGGAACCAATAGCAAGTACTGTGCCATCCTGATGACGGGCAATGGTTGGTGCCATGTTGGAAGTCAGGCGAGTTCCTGGGGATAAGCTGTGTAATCCTTGGGGATGAAGTTCCATTTCTCCCAAAGAATTATTAAAACACAATCCTGTTCCAGGCACCATAACCCCGGAACCATAACCAGCAGAAGCGGTGACAGAACAAGCTAAACCGTTGCTATCTACGGCTGAGACATGGATAGTTGACGGAGATGTGATTAATGCTTGTAAATCTCCTTGCTTCGCTAATGACAATAGTTGTGCCGCTTCAGCTCCAGAATTATTCTCTCCATGACAATGTTGCTGACGGTATCCGAGGACAGCTTGTTGGATTTGCGATACTTTTTGTACTGTTGCTGTATCCCATACTTGTAAAGACTTGTCATTCAGTAGTAATAGCATTGCTGCTAAACAAACTCCACCCACAGCAGGGGGAGGATTAGTCACAATTTCCCAATCATCACAGTTTATAGGAATAGGCGATCGCTCAATTGCCTGATAAGCTGCAAGGTCAGCAGCTGTTAACAATCCTCCATGTTCTTGTATGTGACTAACAATTTGCTGTGCTAATTCCCCTGTATACAGAGTTTTTACACCAGACTCAGCAATCAGGCGCAAGCTATGGGCAAGATGGGGAATATGAACAATTTCTCCTTCCTGGAGGGGACTACCATCTGCATGGTGGAATGCTTGGTAAGTTTCAGGATGCCAACTAAAGATTGCTTGGTGAGTATGCAATAAGTAATCAGCAGCACCACCTAATAAGGGAAATCCCTGTTCCGTCCATTGCAAAACTGGAGCAACTACATTTGCCCAGGGAAGATTCCCATATCGTTGGTTCGCCATGCCCAAACCCGCAAAAATCCCTGGGGTGGCGATAGTACCATAACCAACAATGGTGCGGATAACGTCACTACCTCCATAGTCAAAAAAGGTCTCATGCATTTCCTGACCAAAACGTTCTTGCTCTAGTCTCCTACCTGGCATCTCTGCATAGGCATCAATGACTACAGGATCATGCTCGGGATCCCAGATAGAAATGAAACCACTGGCTCCTGGAGCCATAACCCCTAAATCAGTACACATGGAAACCAGGGTCGCAGCCAGGGCGGCATCAACAGCATTCCCTCCCATATCGGCAACCCTAGCGCCAGCGTCAGCTGATATTTGAGAACCGGAAGCAATACTTATCCGTGCCATAGGAATAGGAAATAAAAGATGTGTATGATATATGGAATTGTACAACTAGACTAGTATCCCTAGGTTGTCTTTAGGAATTAACCCACACTCCCCACACTCTTCACACTCCCCCTGCTCCCTTGCAGCCTGAACTTGGTAACTTTTCGATCTACTGAGAATTCTGTAACAGGATTCTCCGCAAACGATCCAAAGCCATACAAGCACTAAAATGACGAATCAAAGACCGACCCCGCCTTGCACCAAAATGATTCTCAAAACTAGTTACCCCCTCTGGCCCAGCTAAACCAATATAAACCAATCCCACAGGCTTGCTCTCCGTACCCCCCATAGGACCAGCAATACCCGTAATACTTAACCCCCAAGTGGCTCCTAAGCTTGATCGCACCCCCGCAGCCATTTGTTCCGCAACTGTCCCACTAACTGCACCCAATTTCTCCAAGTCCTGTGGGTTCACTCCCAACAATCCCATTTTCACCGAATTATCATAAGCAATTACCCCACCTCGGAAGTAATCAGAACTACCAGAAATTTCCGTTAACATCTGTCCTAAAAGACCGCCGGTACAAGATTCTGCCACTGCTACAGTTTCTCCCTTTTGACGCAATAATTCACCCACCACGGAAGCGAGGTTGTCATCATCGGCACCATAGTAATCTAATCCGGTAATTGCTTGAATTTCTTGAGCAACAGGTGTAATTAAAGCCTCAGCTGCATCGGGATTAGCTGATTTAACGGAAATTCTCAGCCTAACTTCACCCTTCCCGGCATAGGGCGCTACCGTGGGGTTAGGCAAATCCAGATAGGGAGCAACTTTTTCCGCTAAAGTAGACTCTGCAACTCCCCAAAATCGCAACATCCGGCTGTAAATCACTTCTTGACCCCAACCTTGATTTTTCAGATGGGGAACTGCCGTTTCCTCCCACATGCGATGCATTTCACTGGGAACACCGGGAAAGGTGAAAATAGTTAAATCTGGACGGGGTTGCCAAATAATCCCTGGTGCTGTGCCCGTCGGATTAGGTAAAATTTCTGCCCCTTGAGGTATCAAAGCTTGCTTCCGATTATTCTGAGCCATAACTCGTCCCCGAGCTGCATATTTCTGGTGCAATTCCTCCAGGACTTCCTGACGTTCTTCCAAAGGAGAACCAAAAAAATCTGCGATCGCTTCACAGGTCAGATCATCAGGAGTGGGCCCCAAACCGCCGGTAAAAATGAGAATTTGTGATCGGGACATAGCAATAGCGATCGCTTGTTTAATTCTGGCAATATTATCCCCGACAACGGTTTGATAGTAGTGGGGAATCCCTAACTGTGCTAGTTGCTGCGCCAAATATTGAGCATTGCCATTTAAAATATCGCCCAATAATAGTTCTGTACCCACACAAATTATTTCTGCACTCATGAAATTTTGGATTTTAGATTTTAGATTGTGGATTATATAGCGCTACGCGCAAGTAATTAGATTCAGATTCAGCCCTTGTCTATGATGACAAAAAAATTGGCAAAAATATTTTTTGCCAATTGTGAAAATATTTTGCCAAGGGACAGATTCGCGGTTAAGGAAATCACAGAAATAAATTATCCAACTTCTGTACTGAATCTATTTCTTTGACTCCCCCTTGCACTCTGCTCCCTAGCAAAGCGGGCTACCCTGCTTCTTCATCGGGCTACCCTGCTTCTTCATCAAGCTATGGCTGCTACAGGAGCATTAAGATGGGGATATAAGGGGAAGCGATCGCACAATATTGCCACCCGACGACGACAATCTGCTGCTACCTCCTCAGAATCAGGACTCAGCAGGCGATCAGCAATAATGTTACCAATCTCTATAAATTCTGCTACTCCCATACCCCTTGTAGTTACTGCGGGGGATCCTAAACGTAAACCACTAGTAACAAAAGGTGATTCTGGGTCAAAAGGAACAGTATTTTTGTTGGCGGTAATATTCACACCACTAACTAACTGGTCTGCCAGTTTGCCTGTCATGCCAATGCTACGTAAATCTAACAGCATTAAATGATTTTCAGTGCCATTGGAAACAATTTTAATGCCACGAGCTTGTAGTTGATTTGCCAAAGCTTGAGCGTTTTCAATTACTTGCCCAGAGTAGACTTTAAATTCAGGTTTCAGTGCCTCTCCAAAAGCAACTGCTTTGGCAGCAATTACATGTTCTAAAGGACCACCTTGAGTCCCAGGGAAAACAGATTTGTTCAATTTTTTGCCCAATTCTACATCGCGGGTGAGAATTAAACCACCACGGGGACCCCGTAAAGTTTTGTGGGTAGTAGTAGTAACTACATCACAATAAGGAACGGGATTGGGATGATGACCAGTCACTACTAAACCGGAAATATGGGCAATATCTGCCAGTAAGTAGGCTCCCACCTCATCTGCAATGCTACGGAACTTCTCAAAATCAATAATTCGTGGATAAGCTGAATAGCCACAAATCAAAAGCTTAGGGCGCTCCCTTAGCGCCAGCTCTCGAATTTGGTCATAGTCTAGCTGTTCCGTTGTTTTATTAACACCATAATGGCAAGCTTGAAACCACTTTCCGGAAACATTAACAGGGGAACCGTGGGTTAGGTGTCCTCCGTGAGACAAATCCATACCCATGATTTTATCCCCTGGCTCTAATAGAGTCAGAAATACAGCAAAATTTGCCTGGGCACCAGAATGAGGCTGGACATTGGCATAGGCTGCACCAAATAATTCTTTGGCGCGGTCAATTGCTATTTGCTCAATTTTATCGACAAATTCACAACCACCGTAATAACGTTTACCAGGTAATCCTTCGGCATACTTATTTGTCAATACCGAACCCTGAGCAGCTATTACTGCTGGGGAAGTGAAGTTTTCGCTAGCAATCAACTCTAAGTGATCCTGCTGACGTTGGAGTTCTTGGTTAATCAACTCCGCAACTGTAGGATCGGTAGATGAAAGAAATTCTGAGTTGTTTCTAGTCACTAGAGTTATCCTGAAGGAAATTTACACTATACTTAGTTTGAGATAAAACTAAGTAATTTAGCAAACTTGTTTAACTATTGACTTTGCTAGTTAATAACTGGTTTGCAGGGAATTAGCATTGTAATTTTGCACCTGATAGGACAAAATTTAGCCATTCCATTAGAAGTTTAGAGGATTTCAACCCCTGTATTTATGATATGACGTACTGCAAATACGTATTACCTTTTACTAAAAATTAAAAGTATAACCAAAAATAACCAATACAATATAGTTAATTAATCAAAATAAAATTAACATAATTGCCATAATTGCTAGATTTTTGAGAACGAGGATTACTCCCTAAAGCAGGTAGTAGCTGCCCACCTTGATAAAATTCCATAAAAGAACCAAGGAGCAATAGCAAGCAAGAATCAGAAAAAATTATCATTTAGATTCCTTGCACATCTTCATGTATATCAGTGCTAGAAAATCCAAACTGGCAATTATAAAAAAATACTGCTAGAAATGGAAATTTCCCCGGAGGTATTGGATGTTAGTTATTTTAACGGATAATCAAATTCTCGCACCTGGTCAGGTATGTCAGTCTTGCTTACTTGCAGATCAAACTGGACAACCACGTTGGCGTAGAGGACGACTTTACTGTGGTCAAGCAGTTAAGAAGGTAGCAGAACAACAGTCGGAGCAGTTTGAATGTGTGATGGGTTTCCGGGTTGCCCAAATCGAATAAGATACTTGATTTTCAAATTAACAAGGGGAGCTTTGAGCTGGGTACTGTTTTTCTAGACAATTGTCAACACTTTTTCATATATTTTATGCATAATTAAAGCTATAATCAATATGATAATTAACGAATAATCTCTTGATTTTTATGCAAAAAACAAGCACTGATTGAGAGAGCCACAAATAATTTAATATCTGAATAATAATATCTAAAAACGCGGATGGCTCTACCGTGTAAGCCTACTGAGGGATAACCGCTCTCATGCTCCTGGTGAAGTAGGAAGTAATCTCTGGCTTGTTCATACTTTACAGAGCAGAATGTCAAATAACTGCGTTATCCTAGGTTCAAGAGATGATTCTGAATCGTAGGAGAATATATAAAATGACTTGGCGCGGCTCAACAACAGTTAAAGATAGGATTTTAGCTTGTTTACCTTATTTCTTACCTCTAGTTGCAGTTTATGGATATGGTGGGTTTTTAATCAGACAGTTTCCATTTCTGGAAATATTGTTTCGACCTATTGCGCCTTTATTAGAAATTTATAGAATACCTTATGTTGGACTACTAATTTTCATTGGTTTATTTATCTTTGTGGTTAGGAACGAAAAAATTAGTCATTTCATTCGCTTTAACACCATGCAATCCCTTTTGTTAGGTATTTCCATCTTTTTGTGTGGAATATTAATGCAAATAGTGGCTATAATATCTGGTCAATTTGCGATTCAAACCCTTTCAACTACAGTCTTCTTGGGAATCATAGTCGCAGTGGTTTATTCTCTGGCTCAATCACTGATGGGACGTTATGCAGAAATTCCCACCATATCTGATGCTGTGTATATGCAAGTGCGTTAGAACACCATCAATAAATTTGTCATGCAATTTTGGATTGACCCCATTTCTCAAACCAGAGCCTGGAAATAATAGTCAGCTTATTTCTTCTCCACAGATGAATTTGGGGATTGATATCCAGTTTTTCAGAGCTTTTTATGGGTGTTGGCTGTAACTGTATTTTCTAGGCGACCAATCCCTTCTATTTCTATGCGGACGCGATCGCCTATATGCAATTCACCTACTCCCACAGGAGTTCCTGTCAGGATTACATCTCCAGGTAACAGAGTCATCACTTGGCTAATATAGGAAACCAATACATCGGGAGAAAACACCATTTCATCAATGCAGGCTGATTGTACGGGTTTAGTATCATCATTCAAAAAAGTTTGTAATCTTGCTCCTGGATTCAACTCCCGTACAATCCAAGGACCTAAAGGACAAAAGGTATCAAATCCCTTAGCTCTTGTCCATTGCCCATCTTTTCTCTGTAAATCTCTTGCTGTCACATCATTAGCAATAGTGTAACCCCAGATTTTGGTGTGAGCTTTTTCTGGAGCGCAATTAAAAACGCGATCGCCAATTATTAGGGCTAATTCTCCTTCATAATCTACTCTTTGTGATTGCGGAGGATAATGAATCTCTTTGTCACAGGCAATTACAGAGGTAGGAGGCTTCATAAATATTAATGGTTCCTCTGGTACTTCTGTTTCCATTTCCGCAGCATGAGCCGCATAATTTTTGCCCACTGCCACAATTTTAGAGGGAGAGCAAGGAGCTAAAATCAGATAATTATCTACTTCTAAATACACATCTGTTGGTTGTCCTCCTAGCCAAGGAGGTGCATCCAATAATTGAACATTTAGTGATATTTGTAGTAAACCATAGAAAATCTTCCCTTCCTGATTTTGAATTCGCACATAACGCTGCGCCATAACTTTTGACTTATATCCTCTTGTTTAGAATCAAACCCTAGTTTTTCTTTCTTTACCCATGAACTGTTTACAAGTTCCTGGGATCATTACCTCTCAACTATTACCACTACTAGTCACTACGCTGTAATAGATGAACTGATTCAAAATTTTTCTGAGGTTATCACAAAGCATAAATTTAATCGATGGGGTTAACGATACAAATTGAAAGCTGGTAAGATTATAATTCCTTGCTGCCTTTGATGTTGATAATTACTGGTATCTTATAACACAGCCAGTTAAGAATTGACATCAGCAGCCAATATGTCCGTAAGGAGAATAAAGTCAAAATGTCAGTTTTTTACGAAACAATGTACATCCTGCGTCCAGATATGGGAGATGAGCAGGTAACACAAGCGATCGCTAAATACGAAAACTTGATCAAGGAAGCTGGTGCAAGTGATATTGAAATCCAAAATCGTGGTAAGCGTCGTCTTGCTTATGAAATCAATAGACATCGCGATGGCATCTACATTCAGATGAATTATACTGGACCAGGCACAGTTATTGCTGTTATGGAACGTGCCATGCGTTTGAGTGAAGAAGTAATTCGTTACCTCACAATCAAGCAAGATCAGACAGAAGCGGAAGCAATAGAAGTCGAAGAGACTGAAGCTGTTACTCCCACTGCTGTTTAACTTAACGCGAAAGTCTCCACCTTTAACTTTTGATAGGGTGGGGATAGGGATTTATGAACGGGGTGTAAGGGATAGGGTGTACGATATAGGGAACCCCATTAGTTAAAAGCAAGGGCTTATACCCAGATTACGGGAATTCTTCCCCTACACCCTACACCCCAAGTCCTACAGTAGTCCTGCAAGGGCTAAGGGCTTGTTCATCTGAACTATGCCAAAGCATTAAAAAAAATACGGGAAGTAGAATTTACTGTGAGCCAAACTGACAATCCCACAATTCAATCCCTTTCGGAAGAAGTATCAAAACTGCGACAAGAGTTGCAATTGCGTGATCAATTAGTGCAACAACTATCCTGCGAACTCTTTCGACTCGTAAAGGGCAATAATAATTTTGTACCCCAAATTGAAGCATCTGCAAATAATCAAGCTGAGGTACAAGCCTTACAAGAACAGTTAGAGGCGGTTGAGCAACAAGTTAATTTTTATCAGGAACAGATTACATCACGGGATACAGAAATTTATCAATTGAGACAGACAGTTCAAGAATTAACAGATCGGACTCGGATGTTGGAACAGGTTGTCCAAGAATTGCCACAAATTTACCGCCATAAGTTTGAAGAGCGTATGGCACCTATCAGGGAGAAGGTAGCCAGTCTCAAAAAGGAAAATCGCCAACTCCAAGCAGAATTACAAAGTGTCAGTTACCGTTTGGCACTTAAAACTCGTACTAACAACCATAGCGGCATTGATTTACCTAATTTTCCTAGCCCTCTATCTGCTGAAAGCAATATTTCTCCAGTACCAAATTCTTAAATTGGATTGTCTGGCTTTGACGTTCTCTCCATCCTCAAGGAGCGGAGATTCTAAATATCACTATTTAGGTTTCCTCTTTCTTAAACAGACCTTTAAATCATCTATCTCTTGCGAGCAATACTTAAACCGTCTAATAGTTCAATAGAAACAATTAGCAGGCTTAACTTAGATAATCCCAGAGGGTAGCGTCTCCAGAGGCGTACTAGAATATTCAGCCTAGAGTTATCGTGCGCCCCACGATACATTTTATTTGATCAGACAAGAGTGGAAAAGCTTTAACTTTTCTGGATTGCTACTTTGTTGATTTCGCCAGCTATGTTTACACTCGTGTTCGCTACCGAGCTGTCTTTATTGTTTCCCTACCCATCGTGTTTCACCCATTTGGGTCGTCCTGTATGGTTGGATATTTTAACTCAGACAATACAATCATATCAAAAAGCCGTCCTCAAAGGACGGGGCTTTAGATCTAATTTTTTGGTAAAGCTACTGCTTAGTTTCCTGACAACCAGGCAAAAAGTTATATTATTTCTAGTGAGCAGAAGTCATACTCTTGTTGTCTAGAGTCATGAGTACATCTTCATAAGTGTGAAAAATTTCAAATACTGAATCCAATTGTGTAAGCTCTAAAACCAAGCGTACAGATGCTTGTAAGTTACAAATTACCAAACGACAACCACTTTGTTGAGCAACTTTTAATCCTTTAACTAAGGAAAATAAGCCAGAGCTATCCATAAAATCTACCGCTAGCAAATCGATGATCCACAGTTGGTTTGGCTGGGGCTCAACTTCCGTCATTTTGGCACTCAAAACCATTCCACCCTGTAAATCAATACGTCCTTCTGGTTTGAATAAAACTATTTGAACTTCCTTTGTTAGGAGCATATTTTTAACCGAGTAATTTAAACTAATTTCCAAAAAAAACAAATTGACACAAGTACTAATGTTGATCACAAATTAAATATCAATGACTTACCCAAATAGTTAGTTTGTCACTGATATACAATTGAGGAAAGTGTAATCAGTACTCATGCCCTATAAACTGTCTAAATCTTCCATAAATATATTCATAACACTGGGAGAAAAATGGTAACATTTTTACTTTTTACAAAAAATTTATCATTAACGCAATATTATATGAAATTTTAATGAAATATTGAAAATTTTGTTCATTAAATTCATAAATGTGGTAACCGATTTCTGAATAAAATAGTCAAAAATCTATACTTGATATTAGATATTAGTTATGGTTTGTCCAATTCTAAATACTAAGCCAAGTCCCGTTGGGGAAACAGACAGCCCCAACAGCCCGTGGGTAAAAGCCCCGTCGTCTACGACGGAAGGAGTTTGGGAGGAATCCAAGCTTCTGACAAATATAAAAACCTTCTTCCTTCTTCCTTCTTCCCTCTTCCTTCACGTTGACACCACACCTCAATCCAAGCCAAGATAGATGATAAAAATAAACATTTGTAAAGGCTGTGGTGGTCGATGTCTCTTGAATTCGTATCACTAGAAAATATCCAAGACATTGCTCACGAGTATGGCTACTGGGCGATTTTTTTAGGAATTTTGTTAGAAAATTTAGGTATTCCCCTTCCTGGTGAAACCGTAACCCTAGTAGGTGGGTTTCTTGCTGGTAGTGATGAGCTGAATTACTGGTTAGTTCTCAGTGATGCCACTGCGGGTGCAGTAATTGGGGGTACTTTTGGTTACTGGATTGGTCGGATTGGTGGGTGGTCTTTGTTGGTGAAACTAGCAGGGGTTTTCAGGATTTCAGAAGCCAAAATAGTTAATATTAAGGAGCAATTCAGTGAAAATGCTGCTAAAGCAGTGTTTTTTGGTCGTTTTTTTGCACTACTCAGAATTTTTTCTGCTCCACTAGCTGGTATAGCAGAAATGCCTTTTGGAAAATTTATGATGTATAACCTAGCAGGAGCTACAGCTTGGGCTAGTGTGATGGTGACATTGGCTTTTTTCGCCGGCAAAATCATCTCTCTAGAGCAATTAGTAACTTGGGTAAGCCAATTTGCCCTTTTGGCTTTATTGCTTCTGTTGGCTTTAATACTGATACCTCTGTGGTTAGAATCTCGCCAAGTGAAGGAAGTCAGGAGTGAGGAATGATGTGTTTTGATTGCATTACTCCTCACTCCTTCTACTATTTAACCTTTTGCCCAAATCCGAGTGGGTAATCCCCAAACATAGATAAAACCTTCAGCAGCTTTGTGGTCAAATTTATCATCTGCACCATAGGTTGCTAAATCAGGGGTGTAAAGGGAATTTTGGGAATCACGTCCAACAATGGTAGCGTTACCTTTAAACAGTTTTACCCTGACATTCCCTGATACTCGCTCCTGTGTTTGCTGAATAAAGGCATCAAGGGCTGCTTTGAGGGGGCTATACCATAAACCGTTGTAAACTATTTGGCTGTATGTTTCCTCAATTCCCCGTTTGTAATGGGTGACATCTGTTGTCAAAGTCAAGCTTTCTAAATCCCGATGTGCTTGAATTAATACCATCATTGCCGGAGACTCGTAGATTTCCCGAGATTTAATCCCTACTAGGCGATTTTCGATCATGTCAATTCGCCCAACACCATGATTCCCTACTAATTGATTTAACTGTCCAATCAATTCGACTGGATTTTTAGATGTACCGTTGAGTGCGGTAGGAATACCTTGAGTGAAACCAATATCAATATATTCTGGTTCATTTGGGGTATTCGCGATCGCTTTTGTCATTTCATAAATTTCTTCTGGTGGTTCTACCGTTGGATCTTCCAAGACACCAGCTTCAATGCTACGACCAAGTAAGTTTTTGTCAATACTGTAAGGGGAAGATTTTTTGACTGGAGAAGGAATACCAAACCGTTCGCCATAAGCAATGGTTTCTTCCCTACTCATGCCCCATTCCCTGGCTGGTGCTAATATTTTCAGGTTGGGATTGAGTGCTGCGATGGAAACATCAAAACGAACTTGGTCATTACCCTTACCAGTACAACCATGAGCGATGGCATCAGCACCATATTTGCTTGCTGCTTCTACCAGAGCTTTAGCAATTAAAGGACGAGCCAATGCTGTTCCCAAAGGATAGCGTTGTTCGTAAAGAGCATTTGCCTGAATTGCCCCAAAAGCATATTCTTTGATGAAACTATCTTTGACATCCACCACTAAGGATTCACTGGCTCCTGATTTCAGTGCCTTTTCTCTAATTGGCTCTAATTCATCCCCTTGACCTAAATCTGCTGCTAAGGTGATTACCTCTTCTACTCCCCATTCTTGTTTGAGGTAGGGAATACACACTGAAGTATCTACTCCACCAGAATATGCTAAGACAACCTTTTTGGCGTGACCCATTGGTAATTTCTAAATGCTGCAAAACGACGATTTGATATTATCTAATTAATCTCAGTATATTCTCTTCTGTAATTATACTGATTGATAATTTACGATAGTTTTTATATATACTTTGGTCGGATTTATTTTCAGTTTTCGGTTATATTTTTAGGTCAGGAACTGTTGGAAATTCAGCCTTGTCTTATGCTGGAGATGGGTAATAAATGTTGTGGGGAAAACTGTGTTTTTTAGTGTTGTAATTCCAACTTACAATCGTCAACCAATTTTAGCAAAATGTCTCAAGGCTTTAGAAGCTCAGGTATTGAGTGAATCTAGTGTGATTAGGGATTATGAGATTGTCTTAGTGGATGATGGTTCTGACGATGAAACTTTGTCATGGTTGGAAAGATATAAAACAGAATTACCCCATGTACGTGTTTTTCAGCAAGAACACCAAGGACCAGCCGCAGCTAGAAATTTGGGTGTTCAACAGGCTCTTGGTGATCGGATTATTTTTATTGATAGCGATTTAGTAGTTACAGAGAATTTCCTCCAAGCTCACGCAGATGCATTGGTGGAGGGTGAGAAAAAATTGGGGAGCGATCGCTTTTTTACATACGGTGCTGTAGTTAATACTTGTAATTTCAGTAATCCTACTACCGAGCCATATAAAATTACAGATTTTTCCGCCGCTTTTTTTGCCACTGGTAATGTTGCTATTCCCAAGCATTGGTTAGAAAAAGTTGGGCTGTTTGACAGCAGCTTTCAATTATATGGGTGGGAAGATTTAGAATTAGGTGTGCGACTGAAAAAATTAGGTTTACAACTAATTAAGTGTCCAGGTGCAGTAGGCTATCACTGGCATCCAGCCTTTAGTTTAAAGGAAATACCCAGTTTAATTGATAAAGAGATACAACGGGGGCGCATGGGGGTTTTGTTCTATCAAAAACACCCGACATGGGAAGTGAGAATGATGATCCAAATGACTTGGTTACACCGTTTGTTATGGGGGATACTCTCCCTCAATGGATTGTTAAATGAGCGGACTATGGCTCCTTTTTTACAATGGTTGATTGATTTAGGTAAACCCCAGTTGGCATTAGAAGTTGCTCGGATTTTTCTCAATTGGTATAACGTCAAGGGTGTGTATGAGGCTTATGCTGAAAGTGACAGTTAAAGATTTTGTTTCCAATATTTCAAAGGTAAAGTGATCGCCTTATATCCCACTACCGCCATTACGATCACGGAGTATCTGCAAAATCTCATTGAGTAATTGAGTGTGTTGGGCGAGTAATTGAGTGTGTTGGGCTTGGGTAGTCTCAACTCGCTCCAAGCGATCTAAAATTTGTACTACTGCATACTGGGTTGTACCTACTACACCAATCTGGGTTTTGAGGGAATTTACTTCCTCCGTAAGGCTATCTAAACGAGCGTAAATATCTTCAATCTGTGGGTCTGTCATCAAAACCTCCAATTGTGGTAATTCTAATTCTAGAAATTACCTAAATCCCTACAGCTTTGTCAAAACGTAAAAGTTCTAAACTGCGCCAGCCATAAACCGCTTCTATCTGCTGACGACAACACTCAATAGCAAAGTCATTTAACTCCTCTGGTGGGATACCATACATATCCTCAAATACCTCTGGCTCTACCCGACAAAAACGGGGACGGTGAGCATAAATCTTGCATTCTCTGGTTTCTCGATCTAAATTGACACACCATCCCCCTTCTCCCACCATACTCAGATATAATTCCAACTCATCTGGTAGTAAATATTCATATATATCTGGACGTTCCTCAGGATCGAGGTGACAGCAGGCTCCACATTGTTTTATACATTGCCAAGTAGCCATATTTTTTACCTTTATTTAAATTCAGAGTTTTACAGTTGTATGTTGTTTTCTATAATTTTGTTAAGTAACTTAAAATCCACCTGCTACAGCCGGATATGATGATTTTCGGGATTAGCAACTGTGTGATTGATTTTTGAAAATAGTTAGGAGGCACAATGTTTGACAGTTTAGGCGGTATTTTTGACGTTTTCAACAACATAAATTTTGAAGTTATTTTTCAACTGCTATTTGTATCACTGATTATGTTGTCTGGTCCTGTGGTCATTTTTGTGCTGGCATTCCGCAATGGTGATATGTAAGATTTCTGAGTTTTGAGTAAATAAATGTAAATTCACTGCTTTGGACTTAGGATAAATAAAGCTGCAAATGCAGCTTGAATAATGTTTTCATAAGGGGGTTGAGAAATATCAACCTCTTTTGCATTTTGCCGATTGCTACCTAATAAGCCTGTAGAATTATGAGGATGAATAGCTAGGACTTTACCTTCTGGGTTTTTAATCCTTAATTCGGGTACAGAGCCGTTGTCATACATCCCACAAGTGTAGCGGCGCTGGCGATATACAAAGGAAGTTTTGGCAGATTTATGGATAGAATCGAAGGAAAATTGGGGTTGATTGGGTAGCCTAGCTCCTAATAGTTCTAATTCAATGGTGGTATTGCCGTTGAAGGTATTTTCCCGCAGTTTGTAAGCAATATCAAGGCGGGATGGTAAAGGGAAATAATCGCGCCAACGCCAAGCGATCGCTTTGATTGTATAGTGGCGTTCGCGTAGCGACTCTGAAGGAGTCTCGCCAATTTGTTCTCCTATTGTCAATTTTATATGATTCTTACCCACTATTTGCTGTTCCACCACTGTAACGTTGGTTGTCCAGAATATGGGGTTGGAGTTTTCAATTCCGCAGGGTTCTAGGGAGTGGAGTTGTTGATAGAGTTCCTGGTTAATTTGATGGAGATGAAGTTGGGTATCAATTTTCAGCAGAGGTTTGAGATGTTGAACTTCCAGACATTGATTGGCGAACTTGCTCAGATGCGATCGCAATTCTGGTAAATTTGCAGCCGGTAAGGAGAATCCCCCCGCCGCTTTGTGTCCTCCAAACTTACCTAATAAATCTCGGCAATATTCTAATGCGTCAAATACATTAAATTCCGGAATTCCCCGAGCCGAACCGCGAATCTGACCTTCATCTTCGTATGTGCCAATAAACACAGGCACACCATACCGTTCTACCAAACGGGAAGCAACAATCCCAATTACACCATGATGCCAATGAGGAGCAACCACTACCAATACCCTGTCATCCTGTAGAGATGGGATATATTCTGTTTCCACAATTGCGATCGCTTCCTGTTCAATTTGTCCGCACATTTCCTGACGTTGACGGTTAATAGTTTCACACTGCATTGCTTTTTCCAGTGCGATTCCCATATCATCAGTAGTCAACAAATCAATGATAATTTGTGGATCAGAAATTCTGCCAATCGCATTAATCCGAGGACCCAACCGAAAGCCAATATCATCAGGTTTCAAAGTTTGGGAACTCATCTTTTCTCCCTCTGCTCCCTTCTCCCTGCTCCCCTGCTCCCTCTTCCTTCCCTGCACCCCAGCCAGTTGAATCAAAGCCTGGATCCCAGATAATTGAGACTTTGGTAACTGTCGCAAACCTCGCTTTACCCAACGGCGATTTACACCGATTAAGGGAGCTAAATCTGCAATAGTTCCCAGGGTAAATAACTCTAACATTGGCTTAAATAAACCCTTGTAACCATCCCCTATTTGTTGAGCCAAAGACACAGCTAAAATATAGGCAACTCCCACTCCTGCAACCCCATAGTAGGGAGACTGGGGATTAATTAGCTTGGGGTTCAAAATCCCATCAGCTGGAGGTAATTTTGGGGGAATATCATGGTGGTCAGTAATAATTACCTGTAAATCCAGCTCCTTAGCCCTAGTAATAGGGGCGAATGCAGAAATACCATTATCTACGGTGAGAATTAGTTGTACTCCTTCATCGGCAAATTCTTCCACAATCCGGTTATTAATGCCGTAACCTTCATGCATCCGACTGGGAATAGCATAATCTACCTTTGCCCCCAACCAACGTAAACTCCGCAACAATAAAGCTGTGCTAGTCATCCCATCCGCATCATAGTCACCGCAGATCGCAATTTTTGTTTGACAAGCGATGGCATTTTGCAATAACTCTAAACTAATAGCTAAATCTGGAAATTCTTCCAAGGGGGAAGGCAAAACAAGAGATTCTGGATTTAAGAATAGTTGTGCTTGTTCTGGGGTTTCCATACCACGATTAATCAGCAATTGACAGATTAAAGGGGATACATGGGTAACTTCTGCCAAATTTTGTGCCAATTCATCCTTTTGGGGATAAATTTGCCAACGCTGATTCGGTACTTTTCTACGGGTTTCTACTGACACAGTTGCATGTTGGTTGAACAAAATTATAATTAGGGCGAAGCATAATCATAATCTTGTCAATATATAATAAACCCGTTGCAAAAACATATATTTGCAACGAGAATAAAGATGCAAAACCATTCTTCTGTTTCTGGGACTTTGGCAAGGAGTAGAATAAACTAATTTACAAAATTTGAATGCGACCATTATCTAGTATATAGATAGAGCGATCGCCACGGGTACGCCGTTCAGGACGTAATTCTACCCGCAAAGTTGCAAAATTGGGTTTAGATACAGTGGCTTTAATCGCATAACCATTTTCATGCCAAAACAACAGTGAGACATTATCTAGAGTTCCATCTCCATGCTCTAATAGCATTGCTTCACCGTGTTTCAGGGAAACAGGATCAATAATAAATGGTTTCTGTAATTTCACATCCCTATATGTGCGATTAACTACTTCTATACGAATGCGTTGTCCAGGGGTAAACTGAATGGGACGAGGACCACACTGGGATGCACAAGTTCCAGCCAAGGCAGGAGAATGATACTCGGTAGCACCCAGGATAAGAGTTGTTGCAATTACGGTGGCACAAATAGATTTAAAATGATACATGGGATTTACAGCTCTGATAGAGAAATGATTTGAGAGACTTAAGCCTAACACCGTGAATCATAAAACTATTAGATTGTATGTAAAAAATACTACTTTAATTTCAGAATTTGCTTAGCAAAAACCATACCTGAAATAGCAGCACCTTCCATAAAACCTTACCGCTCATAGAACGAGTTAGCATGTTCCCCAGCAAAATACATTTTCTTTCTATCTATCTATCGCCATACTTTTTCAAATTGCTGACAGTTCAAACATTGGGGATATTCCCATAGTAATAAATTCAAACACAACTGAAGTAAAATTAAAAAATGACAATTCTTTGCATAAGGAGAGGATAATGAGCGATTTCCAAGACTTTCTGAAACATCAATATGCATATGTTGCTGTGGGAGAATTTAAACCAGGTAAGTTTGAAGAAGCCAAGCACCTCTATGAACAGGCTGTGTCAACTTACACACATGGGTTTAAAGGAGCTTATTTACTGCAAGAACCAGGTACTGATAAAGGGATTGCTGTCATTTTTTGGGAAAACTTAGAAGATATGCAAGCCAATCAAAGTGATGCTTACCAAGCTATTTTAAAGCAAATGAGTCCCTTGTTTACCCACACACCAACAACTTCCTTTTATGAATTAGTGTGTGAAGTTCATCCAGAAGTTAAGTCTGGGTATGAGGTAGGGAATAATTGATGAAGAAAAAGCTATCAGCTATAAAAAATTGAATAATTTAGGTTTTTAATTTTTTTCATAATATCGCTGATACTGCTTTCTTACTTCTAGTTTAGATGTTCTGAATTAAAATAAAATGTCACCAATCCAATTATCATTGCAGCAATCTTCAATTAACTACGATTTGACGATTACTGCTTAATTACTGTTTAAATATTAATTAGGGATGCCCCAAAGGAAGCGCTATGCGCAAGTAATAAGTAATAAGTTTACTGCTCATATGTTGGGAGCTTCAAAAATGTATTAACCTATACGGGTATTACGATAAATATCATTTGAACATCATAAAGATTAGATTAAAATCAGATAAGAAAATTCTCAAAAAAATCGTTAAATTTTTAACAACTTCTCAGCCTATATTAATGTTGTGACCACCATAAAATCCTAGACTGTAATTATGAAAGTTTTATAGAGGTTATATCCATGAAGTCACCATCTTGGATGATTATCAGCCTGACAGCCTTACTCATGGTGGGTTGTTCCCAAAATAATATTTCCCAACAACCAGATAGCCAAACTCCGGTGGAAACAACTGCATCGAAACCAGTTGCTAAGAACACTTCTCCATCAGGTGTATTCCAAGACGGAGAGCATCCTACCCAGGGGATTGTCAAAGTAGTTACGAAGAATGGAAAATCATACTTAGAATTTGATGCTAGTTTCAAGACTGACAGTGGCCCAGATTTATTCGTAATTTTACATAAGGATAAAAAGCTGCCAATTTCCGGCATTAAAGAAACAGACTACACTAGCATTGCCCCTTTAACAAAGACTAGTGGGACTCAACAATATGCAATCCCTCAAGGGGTAGACTTGAAAAAATATCAATCTGTTGCTATTTGGTGTCGCAAATTTAACGCTACTTTTGGTTATGCTCCCTTAAAAATTTAGTCATGCAATTTTGGATTTTGGATTGACGAGGGATCCCGCAATGACGTTATACCATTTTAGATTTTAGATTTTAGACTTTGTCGTAAGCGCTCAGTCGAACGATTTTGGATGTTGAAAGAGTTCTGATGACATAAGCTGTTCATATTTTCATATGTCGCAATCATTTTTCTCTCTTGGTATTAGGAGAGTAGCTCCTCTGCAAGAGTCAAGTCACTAGGAAACCCAGGAGTTGCCACCCGATGTCTAAAGCCAAAGATTGGAAATAATCATATTAAGCTTGTTTTTGCAGTGTATGATGCTACTGCACCGAGTCAGGTTGTATTAATAGATATTTTATGGAACTTACAGATTTTCTGAGTTTAATTCATCCCGCGATCGCAGTTATTTTTGTGTTTCCGTTGATTGGCAATGTAGCTAATTTAGCATGGCAAGCACGTCAACGTCGCTTACAAACTGCTAATAAAGGTAAAAGTAAAATTCCTCCAGTATCTGGTCCAGAGCATCGACGTTTAGGAGAGTTACTCACTGGTGCAGTGGTGGGGTTGACTTTGTTAGGATTGGCTTACCCAATTGGCAAAAATATTGTTAAAAACCAACTTTGGTCATCTCCCACAAGTATTTTTATCTTGTTAATGTTTGCAGCTACTATTGCCTCATTAGTCTTTCTTTACCGGGCAAAACAGAAGCTATGGCGCGGAGTTTTTGCCACTTTAACTGGTGTTGGTTTAGTAGTTCTTGGTCTTCAAGATGGAGTATTTCGTCGTACCGATGAGTGGTATTGGTCTCATTATTACTATGGTATTATCGCCGCCTTATTAATGATTTTTCTTTAGCAATTATCCAAGAAATTTATAAAGATAGGACTCATCGCTGGCGCATTATCCACACCATATTAAATTGTATTGCTCTATTATTATTTATCGGTCAAGGTTTTACCGGTACTAGGGATTTACTCGAAATTCCTCTCAGTTGGCAGGAATCCCATGTTTATCAGTGTAATTTTGCCAATAGAACTTGTCCTACTCCCAACCCTAAACCATCACAGTGAAGTACATAAATCATATTTTAAAGCAGGTAGATCCTAATTCCTTAAGAGTTCGTTTAACCATTGTTATCGCTGCACTTTCTGCTATCGGCTTAGGTAGTCTGGCAATTTGGACTAATTGGAAAGTGCAGCATATTTTAATTGATAGTCATAAGCAAAATTTGCAAGAATTAACAGAACGTTTACCCCAGGATGTACAGGTTTACACCGATATGTATTCATTACAAGATTCCTTGGAAAAAAGCGTGAAAAATTTAACTAATACTAATACTTTTTATGGATAAAAAATCAAAATAAGAAAATTTTAGTTACATCTAAATCATTTCAACAGGCATCTGATTCTACGAAAAAAACATTAATTAATCTGACTAAAATGCCTGTTGCTCCCCAAGTACATAAAATTGATCAAAATTATTTTATTTTATGTAGCAATACCCTAGAAATTAAAGGCAAGCTCATAGGTGAATTATCAGTCGCACATGACATTACCCGCGAACAAACTATGTTTATGGCAATGGTACAGAGTTCTAGTGTTGCCAGCCTTTTAGTAATTATGATTATTTCTGGAGCAATTGCATTTTACATTAGCCGCTCTTTAAGACCCTTGCGTCAGGTAAGTCGCATGACAGAAGTGATTTCCGTATCAGATTTGGGCAAGGCACAATTATATTTTCAGAATGCACCCAGTGAAGTCAAAGAATTGGCTCAAACCTGCAATCAAATGTTAATGCGTCTCTCAGAGTCTTGGGAAAAAGAACGACAATTTGTGAGTAATATTTCCCACGAATTACGCACACCTTTGACTATAGTACATGGTTATTTACAAAGTGTATTGCGAAGACGGCAAAATTTGACAGAAACCCAAATAGAAGGTTTAGAAACTGCTGCATTGGAAGCAGAAAATACGATCCAAATGCTAGAGGATTTACTAGAACTAGCACGGGCTGATAGTGGCTATTTACACTATAAGATGCAGCCTTGTGTACTTAACGATCTAGTTGCTGAAATTGTGGGAATGGCAAACCAACATAGCGATCGCCAAATTGTAATTCAAGCAGAAGCTAATCCAATTGAGGTAAAACTCGATTATCAGTATATGAAGCAAATTTTGCTTAATTTAATTGATAATGCGGTGAAATATTCCGATGATGGTACACCAATCACCCTTAAATTAAAGCAACAAGGAACACAAGCTATTATGCAAGTGTGTGATCGCGGTTATGGTATCCCCCTACAACAACAATCTCGCGTTTTTGAACGATTTTATCGGGTAGATGAAGCCAGAAACCGGGCTGGTGGTACTGGTTTGGGTTTATCTATTGTGAAAACTCTGGTAGAAGGAATGGGGGGAAATATAACGGTGCGATCGAAGTTAGAAGAAGGAAGTGTATTTCAGGTTGTTTTTCCTGTATTTTCATGAGAATTTTAAGGCTCAACTTTCATTTTGAAGCAGGGGAGCAGGGGAAAACGGCATTCCCTCCTACACCCTACACAACAGCATATTCACAATTGATTTAGAATTGCTGGGAATAACAGATGGTATGATTTGCTCTGCATATGTACATTAAAAAAACTGTAGATAAGCGATCGCATATTTACAGAAAAACTGAAAATTTATGCCTGCTAGTACCTGGAGTCGTCAACATATTCTTTCCCTGGCTGACTTCACTACAACTGAATATAATACCGTTCTACAAACTGCTGCTAGTTTTCGGGAAGTGCTATCGCGCCGGACAAAGAAAGTTCCTAGCTTACAGGGACAGGTGGTAGCAAATTTATTTTTTGAGCCATCTACTCGTACTCGCAGTAGCTTTGAAATCGCTGCCAAGCGTCTTTCTGCAGATACCCTAAATTTTGCCTCCTCCACCTCTTCCATGACTAAGGGAGAGACAATTCTTGATACTGCTAAAACCTATTTGGCAATGGGAACTGATATTATGGTGATCCGCCATCAGCAAGCAGGAGTCCCTCAAGCGATCGCCCAAGAGATGGATCGTTTAGAGGTGAAGGTGAGTGTCCTGAATGCTGGAGATGGGCAACACGAACACCCTTCCCAAGGACTCCTAGACCTATTTACCATATGTTCCTTACTAGACCCCAACAATCCCCGTTTGGACCTATTAAAAGGGAAAAAAATTGCCATTGTGGGGGATATTCTCCATTCTCGGGTAGCTCGTTCTAATATTTGGAGTTTGACAGCCACGGATTTAGAACTACATTTAGCCGCACCACCCACTTTATTACCCAAGTTATTTGCAGAATGTGGTCAAGATAGACCAGGAAAATTATTTGTCCATTGGAATTTAGAATCAGCTTTAGAGGATGCAGATTTTGTCATGACTTTGCGTTTACAAAAGGAGCGCATGACTGCTCATCTATTGCCTTCTTTACGTGAATACCACCATTATTTTGGTATTACTAGGTCAAAGCTAGAACTATGCAAATCAAATGTTAAGGTATTGCATCCAGGACCAGTAAATCGGGGTGTGGAAATTAGTTCTGATTTAATGGATGATCTAGAGTTTAGTTTGATTCAGAATCAGGTTACTAGTGGGGTGGCTGTACGTATGGCTTTGTTGTATTTAATTGGTAGCGGGAAGACTAGTTAGAGCCTTAGAGAGGGGAGTGTGGAGAGTGTGGGGAGTGTGGGGAGTGATGGAGTGATGGGAAGATGAGTATAAATTACCCTCTTTCCCTCTTTCCCTCCTTCCCTCCTTCTCTCTTCCCCTCTTCCCTCTCTCACCTAACCAGGAATTTTGGCACTGAATCAGTTTTCTAGCGCTATACATTCCGCACAAAAGCCAATCCACTATATAGCTGAAAAGCTGGATCCCAAGCAGTTGCTTCCCGACGAAATATGTGCATATGGGAGGGAATTTTATTCAATAGTTCCTTTTGTTCCAGAACAGTTTCTGCAAAGATTGTAAACTCAGACCAAACTTTTCCTGAGGGTAATTTTCCTTCGATCCAGTCTAGTAAACTATTCCAATTCATTCTAATAGTATTCTGGCTAGGCTGGGAAACTAATGGTACCCCTTGCTGGAATTCATAGGCATTATCGTAGATTCTTAAAATACAATGGCGACTGGGCAGATGTAAGTCACAAAAATGAAAGTAATCTTGGATTTGAGTTTTTCTTTCTAGTTTTCCTCTGATATCAAGATCTACTACTTCTTCAAATATAGGTATTAGCCCTATTACCCTTTGTTTAACTTCTGACCAGTTAAAGTTCAATGAACCCATTTGATTAGATGCATTACGACAAACTACAGTACCTTGGTTAGCAGATTCAGTAAAATAATTAACTTGAAAGACTTGAATTTTTTGTACATCAGCCAATTTCGCCCAGAAACAGGGAATACCTGCATTTTGTAAATGTTCGCCGTAGTATTGTAATTCTCCCATTCCTCCACTACGGTACATGCGCCAGCCTCGACTAGGTATGGTTAGGCGAGCACTGTAGGGATCTATTTGCATAATTTCAGCAAATTTAGGAGCAATTTGGGCTTTGAGTTCGCTGTTAATTGGTTCTAAAATTAATACCCCTATTTCACTATTAATGCGGTTTGTTTTGATTTGAGCAATGGCTTGTTTGGTTTCTTCTTCTTTAATATCTTGTAACCTTTTTACTCCTTGACGAGCTTGAGCTAATATTTTGGAGTTAGTTGTACTGCGTAGTAGCTGAAGATACATTTTTTCTGCATCTTGATGTTTCCCGGATACTTCCTGTAGCTTTCCTAGATAAAATTGCACCCAAGGATTTTCTGGGGATTCTTTGAGCAATCGCTTAATTAATTTGGCTGCGGTGCGATAGTCTTCGCTAGCAAAAGCAGTAGCAACTTGGTCAATCATAAATAAATTTATACAGATAAAAATTGAGTGTATTGGTAGATGAAACCAGAACGCTGATAATAATTAAGCATATTCTGGCATTTTAGTGTAGCTTAATGTACTTAGTTTACTACTGATTCTAGTGTAGCTGTGACAATAGATAAGGCTGCGATGGGAGCAGTGACTGCTCGCAAGATACGCTTTCCTAGGGATACAGGCTGAAATCCATGAGCGATCGCAAATTCTATTTCTGCTTCTGTCCATCCTCCTTCTGGTCCAATAGCAATGGCAATTTCATCGGGGACAGAGATTTCGTTAATTATATTTTTTAAGTGAGGATAGTTACCACGGCTTTCACAAAGATAACGATGGGTTGCAGTAGTATTTAGTATCACATTCCTAAATGTAGCTGGTTCTAAAATTGTCGGTATACAAGCTCGCTCCGATTGTTCTGCCGCTTCTTGGGAAATTCTTTGCCAGCGTTGGAGTTTTTGCAGACTAGGTTTGAGTAAGGTGCGATCGCTCAATAATGGAGCAATACAAGTTACACCTAATTCAGTGGAAAAACGGACAACCTCATCAAAGGCATTTCCTTTGGGTAAAGCTGCCATGAGGGTAATAGCTGTTGGTAATTCTGTGGCTACATTCAGGGGTTGAATGATTGCTGCGACTGTACCCGTTAGTTGTGCCAGCCACCATTGTCCCATACCATCCATAGCAATAAAATTATCCCTTGCTTGTAACCGTAGTACCCGGTATAAATAATGCTGCTGTGGGGATGTGAGGGCAATTTGCCCATTTTGAATTTGAGAGGATGCGATCGCTATGCGTTGCAGTTGTGCCATAGAATCGGGGAGCGTGGGATGTTTAGGGGGTGTGGGAGTGAGAGAGTGTAGAGTGAGAAAGTGAGGATTGATGGTTGATGGTTGGGAGTTGGTAGTTGATAGTTGATAGTTAGTTATTTTATCTCCCCACACTTCCCACACTTCTTTCCCTCTTTCCCTCTTCCCCATCTCATCTAATCAGAGATTCTGGCATTACTGAATCGGTACTCGAGAAGAGGAGAAAATATATTTCAACAACAAACTCAAGAATAAATATAGCCCGCTTTCACGGGCTAATTTGATACTATTACAGGCTTTTATTTCTGATGTAGATATTACTATTCTTCACTTTTCAAATAATTCCTCAATGCCTGATCCAACAACTCAGTCATGGATTTACCTTGATTTTCAGCAGTAGCTTTTAATTGATTGTAAACATCATCGCGCACAGTTATGCGATGACCACCTGTATTTTTCCCCCTGCTAGCTGATGGCTTATAATTAGCAGAAAATTCACGAATGGTATCAAAACCAATACGGGCACAAAAATCACCAAAACTCTCCCCTTTCTCCCGAGATTTTTTAAAGAAGACAAAAATTGGCTCTAGGAATTTTTCCAAATCATTGTGGTGCAACCGCTGGGTATAAGGTTGTGCTAATCTGGTTTGATTTGGTGAACCCCCTAACCAAAGTTGGTAAGATTCTGGAGCACTACCAACAAAACCTAATTCTGCCATGTAAGGACGGGCGCAACCATTGGGACAACCAGTCATTCTGATGACAAAATGCTCTTTCTTTAAGCCTAATTTATTTAATAAAGCCCGAATCCGTTCTATAATCCCTGGTATTGCCCGTTCTGATTCTGTAATTGCTAAGCCACAGGTGGGTAAGGCTGGACAAGCCATAGCATAGCGAACTAAGGGTTCAATATCCTTGGCATTAGTAATAATCCCACAACGATCAAGAATTTCCTGAATTCCTGGTTTGTGTTCCGGTGCAATCTCATACAGCAATAGGTTGTGGTTAGGAGTGAGACGAATCGGTAAGTTAAATTGCTCAACGATTTCCCGTAAAGCGGTTTTCAATTGAAAACTACCTTCATCCTTCACCCTACCATTATCAATGGAAATTCCTAAAAATAACTTGCCATCTCCTTGTTTATTCCAGCCGAGGAAGTCTTGATATTTAAACTCCGGTAAAGGTTGGGATGGCTCTATGGTTTTACCAAAGTATTTTTCTACCTTTGACCGGAATTCTTCCACACCCAAATCGTAGATTAAATATTTTAACCGGGCATGGCGACGATTTGTGCGATCGCCATAATCTCTTTGAGTCGCAACAACAGCCTTGACTAAATCGTAAACATCTGACTTTGCCACATAACCGATGGCATCTGCCATCCTGGCAAATGTTTCTTCTTTATTATGGGTTCTACCCATACCGCCACCGGCAAAGATATTAAATCCTGTTAGCTCTCCTTGACTATCTGTAATTACCACCAGACTCAAATCTTGGGTGTACAAATCTATAGAATTATCCCCTGGAACTGTGACGGAAATTTTAAACTTCCGGGGCATATAATGAGTACCATAGATCGGTTCTTCCCCATCGTGGGAAATAGTACCATTCCCATTACGCTGTCTAGCTGCTTTTACCTCTGGGCTTTCTTCCCCACTAATTGCTTTCTCTCCATCCAGCCAAATTTCGTAATATGCTCCTGTTTGTGGCGTGAGCAAATCGGCAATCTTATGGGCATATTCCCAGGCATATTGATATTCTGCCTTATTTTTAAAAGGTGCTGGTGGTGCCATCACATTGCGGTTTAAATCCCCACAAGCTCCCAGAGTTGAACCCATACTCTTGACAATGGCAGCAATGGTGGATTTGAGGTTTTTTTTCAAAATTCCATGCAGTTGAAAACCTTGTCTAGTGGTGGTTCGCAAAGTATGGTTGCCATATTCATCAGATAATTTATCTAGAGTCAAATACAGCTCCGGTGGAATAAAGCCACCAGGACTTCTAGTACGCAGCATCATCTGATAATCTTTTTCCTGCCCCTTGACTCGATTGTCACGGTTGTCCTGCTGATAAGAGCCATGAAACTTCAAAATTTGTATGGCTTCTTCAGTGAAGTGAGTTGTATCTTGAAGCAACTCAGTTGCTACAGGTTCCCGCAGAAAATTACTGCGTTCCTTAATTCCTTCTAACTTAGAAGGCTTATGAATATTTGTCGCAGGAGGAGCAGATTTAACCATTGCAATTGTTATAGTTTTCTCAATAAGGCATCAGCAACTACCGAAGTAGGAATTTTGCAGCATCCATTCGGCTTATTTCCCCGGTAATCCGGTCGGATTTTAGAAGAATATAATATATTTTACCACGGCAAAAAGCCGGGTTCCTCAGCGATGCAACACTTAGTAAACCCAGCAATATTAGTTATTAATTATCTATTTTTAGTTACAAATCATATCTGCCCTGGCTTGCGGCAGAGGTAGACATAATCACAACATTGGGCGATAATTATCAAAAAATAATAGCTAATTGATTGCCATAAAAACTATTAGCCATTATCTAAAGCGATAGCCAACACCACCATTGATACTGACGGCGGAAGCAGAGTTATCTTTATAGGCATCAACACCGACGGTGGCGTTACTATAAATTAGGAAGTTTCTACCAACTTCAGACTCCACTCCAGCAGTTACAGCTAGGGCATCTTTGTTACCTAGAGGAGTAGCTTTACCATCTTTTTCGACAAAAGAATAACCAACACCTACATAAGCATTAGTACCTCTAGCAATGGGCGCATCCACTGAAACTTGAGGAATGATAGCTGTAGTATCATCGCTCCAGAGTACTTGACCACGGGCAGAAACTGGAAGGTCGCCTAACTTCACACGACCAGAAAGATTACCGCCGAATGTTGCTGCATCCCCAGCATCACCGTTTTTACCGCCATTAGTAACCCCAGCAGCCACCCCAGCACCAATGTAGTTAGCATTAGTACCTCGTCGGGGTTTGGCAGTAGCTTGTTCGGCAGAAAGAATTAAAGGTGCAGCGATAAAGGAGGACAATACAGAAATTGTCACTAAAGATTTGATAAAACGTGGCATAATTTTCACCAAATTTTTATTGAGTGTTGATTTTATATCCCATGTCGTTAATCGAACCAAAAGGTTCCAAATCAATTATGAAAAATATTTATTTAGTAAGTAAGTCGGCACAATAAAACCAAACTATGTGAAGAATAGTAAATAAGCCTAAAACCCTTGTTCCCCCTGCTCCCTGCTCCCTGCCCCCTGCCTTATCCAAACGATAATTTTTTACGCCAACCTACTTAACTACTTTGAACTATCAATTCTTTGCTAAGTTATATCCTTTCTAAATTATGCATCAGTTGTTAAATTGAGCAGGTCAACATTTTATTCTAACCGACTATATTGCATAGTGAGTAGACAGTTTAGCTACTGCCACATATTAATCTTACAAAATGCAGTCAGCAAGGTTATCTTTGTTATATAGAATTAGCTAAAATCAAGAAGAGTAAAGTAGATATTCTAATTCAGAAACTAACCATTGTTGAAACATTTGATGTAGAATTTCTTGATATCTATTAACTGTCAACTCTGCGGGTATCATTTCTTCAATTATCATTAGATGATAGCCTTTATCAGTCTTTATTGGGCCGATTAAATGTTGTGGAGGTATACTAAATATAATTGCAGCTATATTTGGTTGCATAGACCAGCGATACACTTCCCCTTCATAACCACATTTTTGTCTACATTGCTCGTCTATATGATATCGATGGGCAGCATCATAGAAACTAATTTCACCCTCTTCAATTTGATAATAAAGTTCCTGGGCAAGTTTTTCATCAGCAACAATTATTTCATAAAGTACAACTTGCTCAAATTCTAGACGATGTTGGAAAAAAAAAGTTTCAACATCTTTAGAAAATAATGTTTCGGCTAATTTTTCAGCTAGCAAATGATTTCTGATGCCATTTTCCCAATCATTGGGAGTGACTAACTGTTCTGACAACCAAGCTAGAGTATCAGTTGCTTTTTCTAAATGTTTTTCTCGACGTTGGCGATTTGCTTCAGCTTCAATTTCTTCAATGGTAACATTGACTCCTTTCAGAGCAGCACTAGAATTTATGATTCTTTGAAATAAGATTTCTTCATAAATTTTCCGCAAAGACATTTTTGCTTTGAGGAAATTGACAATTTCTTCAGGCTCTATAAATATTTTGGCAATGTTACTCATTGGAATTTATTCTAGTCAGAGGAATGTGAAGCTTATGCTTATGGAAGTCACCAATACTGTGTTTTGTTCAAACAGCATGTAATAATCTTAATGACTTTAGAACTTAAGCTAAGACTTTATTGCATCTATACACCCTGATGAGAATATTCAAAATTATATTAAATCAGATAAGCACTGAACCAAGGGTAGGCAGAAACCTGATTTTTTTGTAGATGTCTATTTTTTAAATTAATGATTTATAGCACAAACTGAGTTTCTTTGCAGAATTTATAAAATTTTATCCATCAAATTGCATACATTACATAATACTCTAATGTTACTAGCGGAAATCAAGCAATAAGAGCTTAGTATATAATCAATTTGTATCTCAAGTAATTGGAATCCGAATTGTAGAAAATACTGAAAACTAACTAGCAATTTCAGTATTTTTACGATTTCATAGTCAAGTATTTGTATAATTAAGTCTCTAAGAGAGGGGAATAAATTCAGTGTATGCTGCGATTATCTGACGAGCGATTGCCTTCCAACTATAATATTGTAATGCATATTCTTTTGCCCTGATTCCCCTGATTTGCCGCTCTTGGGGATTTTGCAAAGCCTGTGTTAATAATTCTATCAGATTGTTTATATTTGTTCTCCCCACCCATCCCGACTGACTATCTCGCACTTGCTGACAAATATGTACTTGGTCAGAAATTACCACTGGTATTCCAGCTACCATAGCTTCTGCTACTGCAATCCCAAAATTTTCGTAGTAAGAGGGTAAAACAAATATATCAGCAGCTTGCAGTAAAGCAGTTTTTGACTCACCTGTAATAAATCCGGTTATGGTAGTATGCGATCGCAAGGTAGAATTTTGGATCTGTAATCGAATTTTTGCTTCATAATTGGGATCTTGGGGATTGCTTCCTGCTAAAACAAAATGGAATTTCAATTCATTTGCAACTAATTTCTCCAGGGCTGGAATTAACAAATCTAAACCTTTTTTGGGATCTATGCGCGACATAAACAACACTAAAGGAATCTTATCAGGGATATTTAATTGCTGGCGGATAGAACTCTCTGTTCCTCTATTTTTCCCCTCATCAACCTGATTCACTCCTAAAGGTATAACTAAATCCTTGGTAGATACCCCAAATCTGGCTGAAATTTTTGCTTCTTGATTGCTAGTAAAGTGAATTGCTGCTGCACCAGCTAAATTGTGACGTTCTAAAATTGCTGCATATATTTGTTTTAATTGTCTTTTCTTATGTAAATCGGCTGGGTCTAATGTACCTAATGGGCGTAAAATATAAGGTATTTTTTGTTGCCGACAAATCATGGCAGATAAACTACTTACAGGTGAAAATAAAGCATGAATATGAGCTAAATCATATGTAGATACATGACGATTTAACCATTTACACAAATCAAGGGAAAATTTATAGCGCCGGAAAGGAAAACAGCGAAAATAAATTATTTCATAGCCATCTTGCTGAATCGGAAAATTCAAAGGTACATCTAAAGGCTTTTGACCATTATCGCCATTACTATTAGTAGTAATAACTGTAACTTTGACTCCTGCTTGAGCTAGTGCAGGAGCCAGTCCTAAAACCATTTGACTGGGACCCCCATATACTAAAGAAATTGAAGGTACAATTTGCAATATACGCATTTTTATAATTTTTGTAATTTCTAATTAATCATGACTAATTCTCGATAAAAATCTAATTGTTCTTTTGCTAAGGCTTGATTACTATATTTCGCGATAACTCTTTGATAACCCATTTTACTCAATTTGTGAGCTAATTCTGGATTATTCATCAATTGCGATAAGCAATTTGCTAAAGCCGAAGCATCCCTTTCGGGAAATATTAAGCCAGCATCCCCAATTACATGGGGAATTTCACCAGAATCAGAACCAATTACAGGTATTTGACAAGCCATTGCTTCAATTAGTACATGACCAAATTGTTCTTTCCAGCCTATGGAAGTTAAATTTTTCAAGTTATAAGTTGTTTCTGAAGGTAAAACTAAAGTACTCATAACATTGATGTACTGATAAACCCTATCGTGAGGAACACTTTCTCTGATGATTACTCTTTCTTGTAAATTATTATCTACAGCAAATTGGATAATTTCTGTATGTAATTTACCTCGTCCTAGTAGTAATAACTTCCAAGACTTATCTTGAATCATTGTCAATGATTTTAAGAGAGTTAAAATTCCTTTTTCTAGAACAAATCGACCAACAAATCCAATGACAAAATCTTCCGGTTTAATACCTAATTCCTGAGATAATTCTGGTTGCCGTTGGTGTTTAAATAAGGTCTCATCTACACCTAGTTGAGGCATAACCTTGATATGACCCGTATATCCCTGTTGATGGAGAATTTTTGCTCCATCTTGATTACCAGCAATAATACCATGACTATGTTTGAGGTTATATTGTTCTAATAGAGATACAGGAAATTTTAACTTGTAAGGAATATTCCACCAAGTGAAAAATATATTTTTAGCTTTTAATCCTAAGATTTGATTCAAGATAATCATTTGGGTATGTGCTAATCCCCTTGAGCCTTGTTCTACTTGGATTATTTGAGGTTTAAACTCTCTTAATAAAGAGATTAAATCTGTACCAAAAGTCAATAATCCTTGGTGATTTTCACTAAAATTAGAAATTGGAACTACCCTGAAATTACCTTCTTCTTTATATTCAGTTTCGATAACTTGATTTTGTACCCCACCTGGCTGCCATTTTTTCGGGACAACAACTGTTACCTCTAAATTAGGTTCTAATTGTGATAATATACGCAACTTTTCACAATTTAATTCTACAATATACGTATGACTAGCAACTATAATTCTCATTATAATTTATTCATTATTGGCTGAATGTAAATGTTAATATTAAATAGGTGAAAAGCTCTATTTAATCATCATTTTAATTAATAATTAACCCTATCCTCATTAAACTAATAATTTATAGCAATCCTATATAAATTAAGACATTATTGAAGAACTAAACTTATTACTTGTTACTTATTACTTACCTGTAGATCTATATCTCTATAATTGCTGATCCATGCGACTATATATTTGACCATCATCCCAGAGAGATTTGAACATAGTTCCCATAGCTTTGAGAAAACCTAGACAATAGAATATAAAGCGGGTAAATATTTTGATCGGAGATCCACTTTTATGACAAGGAGGTCTACCAAGAACGTGACAATCAAATAAACGTCCATAAAAACGTAAAGCTTGTATGCAAGTCAAATTTTTCAAACCCATCAAAAAATGATTATGGTAGAAAGTAAATTGATATTGTGTGGAACGGGTACTAATATCATGACAACCCCCAGTTTCTTCTCCTAAATGCACCAGATAAGCTTCTGGGTCATACCAAATTTTGTATCCTGTTTGTCTTACACGCAAACAAAAATCAGATTCTTCTCGCACTGCACTACCACGAAATCTCTCATCAAAATTCAATCCATACTTTGTGAAAATATCGCGGCGAAATGACATATTGCAACCCCTTGCTGATAGAACTTGTTGGGGTTTAACTGTATGTACCAAATCAATATTATACCAAGCAATACCAGGATCCATTGCTTGGGGAGGTAGATAATCAATCTGTAAGTTTCCTCCAGATTCTCCTAATTTCATTCTATCAAAAACGCGCCCTGCAACTGCTCCAATTTCAGGATTATCTCGATAATTTTTAGCATGAGTAATTAAAAAATTAGGAGTTAGTTGTACATCATCATCAATAAATAAAATAATTTCCCCTAGAGAACGCCGGATAGCATAATTTCTAGCACCTGGTAAACTAGCCCATGTCAGATGAAACCACTTAATTTTATCCTGTTTTGCTAATTCTTCTAAGTAATTGGTAATTTCTGGCTGATGTTTGGGAGTTTGATCCACAACCAATATCTCAAAATTTGAGTAGTCTTGTTTGATAACATCTGTAACAGTGCTTCGTAATATTTCTTCACGACCATAAGTGGGGATAATCACAGAAATTAAGGGATAGTCATTCATGATTTTTATACCTATAAAACTTTAATATCCTTTAATTTCACATTATGTTTGATAATGCTAAATTTATGGTTTGGGTTTATATATGACCCATAATCTATAATACAAATTTCAAAGCCAAAATTGCTAATTAAGATGATATAGATTTAGGTATTTTAGTATTTTTCCGTTTAGTTCCTTGAGAATTTTCTAAAATTTTTTCTTGTTTATCTATGACTGGTAATTTCAAAAGTATTCCTGCAGAAAACCAGTAATATACGGCAACCGGATCTACATCTAAAGGATAGTAGTAAGTGTTATAACTAATAAACAGTATAAACGTCCACATAGCTGCTGCGTAACTGCGGAAATTACGGTTTTTTATCCTGCGATATTGTCCATAACAAATTACTGTTAGGGTTGTGACTAAAGCTAAAAATCCCAAAGTACCTAATACTCCGATTTCGTATAGAAGTTTAGGATAATAAGTTTCGATTAGGCGGGTTTTACCTAATGCACGAGCAGAGTTAGTAGCGCGTCCTAATCCTCTACCAAAAAAACCTCTTTGCTCTTTCCAAGTATCTTCAAATTGCTGAATAATAAATTCATGAGGAGGGGAGGCTTCCCAACGCCCAAATAAGCTATCTATTCTTTCTTGAACAATTTCTGGATAATTTACTATGGCAATTCCCAAAATTATTGCTAGCCCTATACCAATGGGAATAAAGCGTTTGAGATCACCAATCTTACCAGTAATTATTAATAATAATAAGAAACAAAATGGCACTAATGCTAAGGCAATTCTCTGTCCGGAAATTGCAGCATTAACAAAAATTAATGCCATAGAAACTAAACCAACTGTTCGCCATTTTATCTTAGGATCACCAAAGCCAGTAGCAAAGGCAAAAAATGTACTAGATATTAAGAACCATGCCCATTGCCAAGGAGCAACAAAGGTTCCTGGTAGACGAATCACTCCTTGACTAGGACTATATAATAAAGCACCACCAAAATAACAACGAGCTTTTACTGTTGCTTTAAATAAAGCATCTCCAGTTGCTTCTCTAGTTCCTTGACATATACCTGTTAATAATAGTAAGTATTGAATTAATCCTAGGGTGCAACAAATAAGAATCAGACTAACTTGTAGGCGCGAAAGAGATAAAAAATCTTTCTGATTGCGAATTAAATAATATATACAGGTAATTACAGGAAAATAACCTAATAATACTTTTAATCCTAAAATTCCCATACCTATGGGTAATTCCTGGGGTGCTTTCTGAAATAATTCTGCTGATTTAGGGTTTAGCTGCTGCATTCCGTTGGCAAATAGGAAAGTTAGCATACATAAACCTAGAAATATAAATAGCGGTGTTTTAATACCTGTAGGCAGAATTACAGGTAGTCTTTTTTGGCGACAAGTTTGCCAAATTCCAATTAATGCTGGAATATAAAAAGAATCTTTTGCCAGTTGTAAAACAGGGCTACTTCCAATGTAGTAGGTGATAGTACCTGCGAAGGGAATATAAATGATAAAAGTATAAAGAGCAAGACGGGGATATTTATAAGAAAAAGACATGATGATAGTCCCCAATAATGCCGAAACTGCTGCCTTAATTCCTCCGACAAAGAAAAGAATAAATCCCAAGAATAAACCGCCAAAGATGGCGGTTGTCAGCAGGTTAGTAAATTCTTTCCGTTGTCGGGCAATTTGGCGCTTTTGAGCGAATTTCTCCTTGAGAGTTAAAGTTGTTTTTTTTGAGTTTGACTGTTGTTTGACTGATTGATTTTTCTTTTTGGATTTTGGCATGAGATACTTGTTCGTAATTGCCTAAAATAAAAGTAATTATGAGAATATTTTTTATACCTTATATATTCCAAATTCTTCTTGAATTGATTGATTCAATAGCCTACGATTAATAATATTAAATCCTAATTTTGTCGGATCGTAAAAATTATGTTCTCCTGTTCCCAACATATAAATTGCTCCAGGAAATGGTAATGGTTGTATGGATTTCCCCTTATTTGTTAATATTTTCCTGACTTGAGCATGATCTATATAATATTTATAATAACCGTAACCTCGATTATATTCTGGATTTTTGGGTAAGAAGTTCAAATCATATCTGATGATATTGCAACTACCACACATTTTATAAAAATTTTTACGCTTGATATAAATATATTGACTATCTTCTTGATATTTATATCCTCGATTAATAAACCAACCATTACAATCAGGGTTTAAATTGACAAATTGAGTTAAATTTTTACTGACACAGTCATCAGCATCAACTGTCATTGTATAAGTAGGATTGAATTTCTCCGCTTCTATTAGTCCTTTTAATATTTTACGACCTTTATCTGTGCGTCCTTTATTTACAGTTTCTACTTCATTTGGCAATGCAAAATTAACTTCAACATATGTCAGATGAGGGTGAGTGAATGTAATGTTTGGTTTTTCATTACAAACAACAATGACTCTAAATTCTGGTGAGGTTTGAGCACAAATAGATTTAACACATCTTTCCAATAATTTGGAGACATGCTCCCATGATTTGGAAACTTGCCGACTTTTTAGAGGTACAACAAAGACAAGCATTATTAACTTAAATCATTTTGGATTTTAGATTTTAGATTTTGAGGACAGTGTAGTCTTGGAGGTTTCCCTCATGAACAACTGTCCGAGATTATGAAAGAGTTACTACATCAGCTTTTCAAATTTCCATCTGTCGCAATCATTTTTAAAATTGGTATTAAATCATAATCACTAAAATGGTATTGTATTTTCGCAAGATGAATGAATGTTTAAACAATCAAAATGATTCCTTAAGTTAGACCAAGTTATTTCATTGTTCACCAATTCATCTCTGTTATACCATGTATAAATTCTTATGTGTCAATGGATGTATGTAAAAATTAATACCACTTAAGCTTTGGAGCACTCTACAAGCAATTATTTGTGGAAACAAAATAAAATGTAGGGGCGAGAGATATCATGCCCCTACTAGCTTGATTGCCTATTTTTAAGTGAGATGTTGCTGTACAACTGATACCAATTCATGAGTCCAATAACTAGCCACATCAGCTAATTCTGCTTCTACCATGACTCGGATTACTGGTTCTGTACCAGAGGCACGTACTAAAACTCTACCAGTGTCACCCATAGCAGCTTCAGCTGCAGCGATCGCATCTTGCAATGGTTGATATTTTTTCCAATTAATGCGTTGGTTTCTATCTTCTACTCGCACATTCTGTAACAATTGGGGGTAGGTTTGGAAACTTCCATCGATCATATCTGCCAGGGACATACCAGATTCTTGAACTAAGGCAGCTAGATGTAATGCTGTTAGCAAACCATCACCGGTTATTCCATAGTGACGGCAAAGAATATGTCCTGATTGCTCCCCACCCAGCATACCGCCAGTTTTTCGCATTTCTGCTTGTACATATTGGTCACCTACCGCAGTGCGAATAAATTTGCCGCCGAGTTGTTTCCATGCCCTCTCAAAGCCGAGATTTGCCATGACGGTGGAAACAATTAAGTTATCTGGCAACTGTTGCTTTTGCTTTAAGCTATTGCCCCATAAAAAAAGAAGATAATCGCCATTGACTTCTCTCCCTTGATTATCCACTGCTAAAACCCGATCAGCATCGCCATCAAAGGCAAAACCCAAGTCCGCCCCATGTTCTCTTACTGCCCCTTGCAGAACTTGCAAATGGGTGGAACCACAATCAACATTTATGCGATCGCCATCAGCTTTGTTATGTAGACAAATAACTTCCGCACCCATAGACTTAAACACAGATAGAGCTAAGCCTACCGACGCACCCCAGGCAACATCTAAGACTATTTTCATCCCTTGGAAATGATTGCTCTGGAAGGGTTGCTTTAAACTATCAGCATAATCACTGATTAACTCTGGACGAGAGTAATGTCTACCACAGTTATTTACATTGTCTGCGGTCGATATATTACCTCTAATTCCAGCTTCAATTTCTCTTTGGAGTCCTGGGGATAGTTTTCCACCCTTGGCATCAAAAATTTTAATGCCATTATCTTCTGGGGGGTTATGGCTGGCAGAAATCATCACCCCACCCACAGCATTAGTCGTATTTGTCAAATAAGCGACACAGGGAGTGGGACATAAACCTAAATACCAAACTTCTAATCCCGCAGCAGTCAACCCAGCACTCAATGCCATTGCTAACATATCACTGGAGTTCCTGGAGTCTTGTCCGAGAATTATCGGCCCAGGATTAGATGCATAAGTACGCAACACTACACCAGTCCAAAAACCAACTTGTAACGCCAAAGGCGCACTCAGTAAATCCCCGACTCTGCCTCGAATCCCATCTGTACCAAAGAGTGGTGTTTTTGGTAATGTGATACCATCCTTCGGTAAACTGCCTTCAATATTTTCTAATTTCCCAGTCAATCCTACAGGACTTTGATTGCGAATTATTGATGAAACCATAAGTTTAAACACTCCACACACAGTCACACTGGAGAATATCACGATACACTCTATCTACAAATTCTTTCTGAATTCGAGTTCATCAGGATTTGAGTTGAGCTATTGAGTTATATGTTTAAATGTATAGCCTATGTAGGCTATTGTCAGCGAAAATGCTGATAAGTTCTGCTACTTGGTTGTAAAGAGTTAATAAAGTCGGTGGGATAGTTTAAGGGACTTCCAAATAAAAAAATAATCAATCGCTTGAAATGCAGGGAGCAGGGAGCAGGGAGCAGGTGTAGGCTTTTTACAATTGGGTGTTGGTCAGATAAGGATAACCAAGAACAGGGTATGGGGTGCT
>NZ_FYBH01000169.1 GCF_900185595.1 Calothrix rhizosoleniae SC01 | reverse complement strand
ACAAGAGCAAAAAGTTTCCCCTTTAGAACCAACTTCCCACTGGCGCAAGCGATGGTTCAGACAAAATTAAGGCACAAATATAAATAAGTAGTTAAACATAATTAATTACACAATGTCATTGCGAGTGTAACGGAGTGAAACGAAGCAATCGAAAGGGTTAGGATTACTTCGCGTAGTTCGTAATAATGGTAAATATTTTTGTTGACTTACTTATAATTATTTAGCTGCTGCTTTTCTCGCAATATTCCGCCGCACCATTGATTCTAAAACATCTGTGGTCACACAACGACGTTCGGAACAGTAGGTCATCAAGTTTACCCCATTCATCATTCGCACTGTGCTGACACGGACGCGAAAATCGTCAGTAATAAACCAACACCTTTCTTGACCTTGATTGTTTCCGTACTCAGTATCAATGGTCATAATACCATCCTTCCCAAACCAATATTGGCAGACAACGGGAATCTTCTCCACATAACCCTCATTGCGTACCAGTTTGCCAGACAGACCTGTATCATCATCGGGAATATCAATGAGAATAGCGGCATAATCGGGATTTGGTTCATCATTATCCAGATTTGCTTGCCATAAAAAACTAGCCCCACCTTTTGCCGTGGTAGGATCTAGACCTTGTTTATCGCATACTCGCTTGACTTTGGGGTCATCTGGTTGTATGACACTAACAATCAAATTGGACTCCCCAGATTCATCAGCCACCAAGTCAAAGTGATGAACATTACGTTGAGTAAACCAAGTACCTTCACTTTTGCGGAAAAAGTCCATCATGGTCATGGGTGGAATTAGTTGCATGGGCTATTGTCACCTCACCATTGGATTTTCTATAAAAGCAGTTGACGTTGACATACTCCCTGACTTTAAGGTGCAGGGATTCTGGGTTCAAACAGCAACAGCAGGCATAGCCAGTCTTATGTTGCCTAGCCCAACAGACAATGCCCTGTCTGTTCTCAGAATTATACCAAAAAGCCGTCCTTCTAGGACGGGGCTTTAAACCCGAAATTTTGGTAAAATATGCCTTAATAGTTCCCAGACTTCAACTGATGACCAATACCCAAATTCAGCTAAACACTACAGGCGATCGCATCAATTCCAGCTTACCATTGACTCCATCCTCAGAAATTATCGATGCTCTCAGGGCAGGTTCTGCAAGTGATTTGCAAGGTTTGCATAAATTGGATTTGGGGGGAGTAGAACTGCAAACAGCTAATTTGAGTCAAGCCAGCTTGATTGGGGTTAATTTCAGTGGTGCTAATCTTAGTGAAGTAAATTTTAGTGGTACTGATTTACGGGGAGTTAATTTTAGTGCTGCGAATTTACAGGGAGCTAACTTACAAGGAGCATATTTAAGTAGAGCTAATCTCCGGCAAGCAAACCTCACTGGTGCTAATTTAGACGGAGCAAAGTTACAGGTTGCATCCTATGACTTACAAACTATTTGGCCAGAAGGATATGCTTATAAAAAATCGGGAGCAGTGGGCCCTGGGGCAATTTTAAATGGTGCTTATTTGAACACTGCTAATTTAAAAAATGCTGATTTACAAGGGGCAAATCTACTAGGAGCTTACTTGAGTGGTGCGGACATGACAGGAGCAAACCTCGAAAATGCTTGCTTAAGTGGTGCGGATTTACGAGTAGCATTTTTGACTGGTGCTTATTTGTATAATGCTCGATTTAATGGTGCTGATTTGCAGGGGGCAGACTTCCGCGCAGCAGATATGACTGGTGTGGAGATAGAGCATATTCAAAGCATTGCTGGAGCAGATTTTACTATGGTTCAAGGACTAAGTCAGGAGACAAGAGCTAGGCTTTGTGCCCGTCCCTCTCAAGAGCTTGATATTTGGAACTCTTACACTCGTAGGACTACACGGGAGAGTTTGGTGGTAGGAGTGATGGAGTGATGGAGTGAGGCAGTGAGGGAGTGATGTGTATTATTATTTATTGCCACTAAGGCAGAGCCAAGCTTGATGATACCTTTCAAGTCTGGAGAGATCCCTTGGGTTTAAATCTAGAATCCGACGAAGATTCATATTATCCGTTAAGTCTGCTAACTTAACTTCCTTGGCAATATCATTACTACTAACTCGCTCAATATAAGCTTCGTATTCCTCGCCTTCTCTATGTGTCAAACAATCAATCGCTTGAATCGCAGATTCTGAGAATCCTTCAGTACGTAAATCCTCTAGTTCCCAATTAGAATCTTCTACAACATCGTGCAGAACCGCCACAATTTTTGCTTCTACAGAAGAAACGGCAAACATTAACGTTAATGGATGCAGTACATAAGGCAATCCATTTCTCTGTTTTTGCCCTTTATGTGCTGACACTGCAATTTCTATTGCCCGTTGAATATCTGCCATCTTTTTAGCACCTATTTTGGCTGATTTTTAGTGATCATTTCTAATCTAGATAAAGCACTAGTTGCAGTTTCACGTACATAGGTATCAGCAGACTCATCATTGGCAATGTTTGTTAATACTTCTTCAACTCGTTCATCGCCCATAGAAACTAGTGCATTTGTACCAGCTACTGCGATCGCTACATTGTCTGTTGTATTAATTGCCTCCACCAAAATATCAAAAGCAGGAGCACCAATTTCACCTAAAGCCATCACTGATGAAATATTAACAACTGGATGGGGATCATTTATAGAAATTTTTAATCCCTGTATACCCTCTTCTGGAAAGGGAATATCTGAATGTTTTGCAGCTATTTGTGCTAAAGCCTTGGCGCAACTGCTCCGAATGGTAGGATTATCATTTTTGAGCAAGGAATCAACTAAATAGGGAACTGTATCTACCCCTATAGTTCCTAGTGTCTTGACTGCTGCACGTCGATATACCACATCTTCTTCACCAACAATTGCCATTAGGCGAGGAATAGTATTTTCATCACGGGTTTCAGCTAATTCCCACATAGCTCTGTCCCGTAGATTGTGGTTGGGGTGTTTCAGTTGTTGAAAAAGTGTATCTTGAGTCATGGGATTGTAGATTTTAGATTTTGGATTTCGTCGTGAGGGCTCAGTCGAACGATTTTGGATTTTTTTATACCGTTTTGAAAAAAGAATGGGACAGATAGGTAGGGAACATCCACATACTTTAATATATAAAACTATTTTACGGGTGCCGTGCCCTGACGAAGAATGTATGTGTCGTAAACATTATTTGAATTGGTATTAGATTTTAAATTATCCGTTGTTGATTTTAGATTTTCCCTTTTGTGGGGATACAGGGGGGGTGGATTTTAAATTGGGAATTAAAAACAAAACTATAAATGTTCTACCTTTGCCCTAATTATCCAATCTTGGTCATTAGCAGCAATTTCTCGAACACTAGTATCTCCTAGTTTTTCCAAAGCTATTAAGACAGCATATTTTAAATCCCAAATTTTAGTTGACATACAGGTTTTCAATTCAGGAATAGCTCTTTCATCACCCAATTCACCTAAAGCTATTGCTGCTGCTGTCCGCGATTTTTGAAATTGAGGTTCGCGGTTATGCAATGCTTCTATAAACACATCATAAGCAGGGGCATATTTTAACCATCCCAATAATTTAACCACATGGTAATGGGCACCGTAGTCGTTATGAGCTTCCTGGGCATAAGTTGCCATCAGAGCTTCACTCGCAACATCGCCATAGGTTTCTAATAAAGTTTGGGTTGCTAAGTAACAACGCCCAAAATCAGTTTCATATAGTTCACGAATGGCAAACTCCAAGGCTGGAGTCACATCATATTCATGCACTAAAGTCAAGTCTTGAGGGCGATCGCAAATTACTCGATCTAGATGTGGTTCAATATCTGCAAAAGCGATCGCTCCATCTGGAATACCTGCTTCAGCTAACATCCTAATGCCTCGCAGCCGAAATATCAAAGATACTGGACATTTGGTAATCTCTGGAATGGCATCGTAATAACGAACATCAATTAAATCTTGAATGCACAATCTCCGGGCATATACGTTAGGGTGTTGTAAAAAATCAGTTACTTGATCCATAGATGAATTATCACCAGTGAATCGATAAATAGTAGCGATCGCAGCACTGGCAATGGTCTTATCATCATCATCTACAAACTTCCGAATCCGCTCCAAGGCAGGCTTATAACCTAATTTACCTAGAGTATGAATAATTACTCGATAAGTTTGTTCTGGCTTTTCTAACAATTGGGCAATTTCTTCCAGTATCTCTGCATCCTGAGTAGCAATTTCCCCAATTGCCCACACGGCATTTTCCACTGTATAGCAATCATCATCTGCCAGACAATCTCGAATTACTGGTAATGCTTGGGTGGCTTCTAGCCGTCCTAGAGATTCAACAGATTTCCGCCGCACAATCCGGTTTTCCAATGAAGGTTCGGTATTTTGTACTGCTCTCATGAGAGCACTAATAGAAGCTTCTGTAGGGAAATTAATCAAATGGGAAGCAGCGACGTAGCGAGAGTCATCTTCTTCCAACTTATCTAGAGGCGTATCTAATAGGGCTATAGCCTCTTCTTCAGTGAGATTAAATAGCTTAAAAAAGCGTTTATCCATAAAACTTAGTAGCCAAATTCCCAAACCATCAACTTTCAGAACCTCAAAGATACTTAGAGTAACGAGGCTGAATAAATCAGAAGTAAGAGTATTTTATCACGGAGCCAAATCCCCAAACCATTAACTATCAACCATCAACCACTAACTAACAACTAACAACTAGCAACTGCCAAAATAAACAAACCTGGGAACTCTCAGATCAATACTCAACCTTAATCAGCAAAGTAATGTCCTAAAAATCCCCAGGTGTTAAATACCTAAATTTTAATTAGATATATTAGCAACCACCACACCAACTATGACAAGGAGTTGATAGCGTAGTCTAAGAGAGCCTTGTACTCAACTAAAGCTTGAGCAGACATATCACGAGGAGCGCAACCACGGTTACGAGCATATGTCAAAGCTTCAACATAGGGAGCAGTAGGTAGGCTTAAAGCACGATATACTTCACGACCACCAGCAATACCCCACTCATCCAGAGGACCAGTACCACCAACTACTAAGCAGTACTGGATGAGGCGCATATAATGCTTGATGTCACGAGAACACTTCTCTTTGAAAACAGGAGTAGAGTGAGGTTGACCTTCGTCGTTCAGGTAACCATACTTCTTGATGCAGGCTTCATAAGCTTCTTTAGCTACTCCATCAATATTGCCACCTAGTTTCTCAGCAGCTTCTAAGCGAGCGTTGGAACGCTGGATGGAACCTTGAATGGATTCCAAGTCAGAGGTAGAGGGGAAACGACCTGCTGCATCAGCAGCGGCAATAACCGTAGTAACAACTGATTTCATTTCTTTATTATCTCCAGATTGGACGCGATCGGGTATTGATTTCAGGTTGCTTGCTTTGCAAATTGCAGCTTACTAAAAGCCTTTAGCTCTTAGCCGAGAGCAGAGATAACGCGATCAAAGTAGCTAGCAACTTCAGCAGAAAGAGCAGCACAATCACCTGAGGTAAGATCGAACTTACGTTTGCTAGCAGTGTTGGTGGTGAATGCAACAGCAGCAGCCTTCATAATTTGAACTGCACGTGTAGCAGAAGTAGCAGGAACACCCAATGCAGCGTAGGTTTCTTTCAAACCGTTAAGGCAGCGATCATCCAGAACGGAAGCATCACCAGCTAATACAGCGTAAGTAATGTAGCGAAGAACGATTTCACCATCACGCAAGCAAGCAGCCATACGACGGTTGGGATAGCAGTTACCACCTGCTTGAATCAAACCGTTGTTTTCGCAAATCATACCAGCGATCGCGTCAGAAACTATACAGCTGGCGTTACTAGCAATACCATTAACTGTATCAAGGCGCTTGTTAGCCTCACCAAGATAAGCTTTTAGGTCAGAAATTTGGGCGCTGCTGATGCATGAAGTGCTGGCATCCGCTGATACTACAGCTCTAGAAAAAGCGTCAAGCATTGAGCTCTCCTTAGTAAATAACAGACTACATTGCTCGTCGGTTGACAATGTCAATTATGAACATAGGAGATGATTGTTACTTGAGTCTCGATAATTAAAAACAAAGCAATAATCTGTAATATTTCCCCACATAGCTTGATAATTCTCACATTTAGCTATATGGCTGCCATTATATTTAGGGCTTGCTGAAAAAGTCTTTTGGTGGAGGTAGGGAGTAGGGAGTAGGGAGTAGGGAATAGGGAGTAGGGAGTAGGGAATAGGGAGTAGGGAGTAGGGAATAGGGAATAGGGAGTAGGGAGTAGGGAGTAGGGAGTAGGGAGTAGGGAGTAGGGAATAGGGAATAGGGAGTAGGGAGTAGGGAGTAGGGAGTAGGGAGTATTTCCAGCCTCTTTATTTCTATTCTTTTTGCCATCAAAAATAATAGATGCAAGGATTTTAGGTTTAAAATCCTAATTTCCTTGTACGCCCTTCCCCAATAAAATAGCCTCAAAGCATTGATAAATCAATATTTTTTAGTTATTCAGCAGACCCTATTTAGGAGTTAGGCGAATTCTTCCCCTACACCCTACACCCCACACTTGCCCCGAAAGGTATTGGTTGTTCACCAACTCTCACTCTTCCAATCCTGGGCGCAAGGCTTGCTTTCCTACTCCTGCTGTCCTCTACTCCCCCTTGCACCAATAAAAATTTGAGAATGGTACAAGTTGTTAGCTAACAGCATAATCTGTAAATTTACGCTTGTATGGGGCATGAAAGCCTAAAACGATATCTTGTTTCGGGACACCCAGTTTTTCTAAGTCACTGGCTATACCTATTTCCGTACCGTCATGTTGAATCCAGATTTTCCCGTCTTTGATATCTAAATGCAATACACAACCATAAACTCTGCGCTTGTGACTCCAACCAACATGAACTAGTTGATAGTGGTCATGTTCTCTATCAAAAATTGTTTGTGCTTCTACTTCTTCATTAATTGATTTGTAGTTACTATATTCTGTAAGTAATCTTTCAATATACTCCCGATATATGTCTACTTTTTTTGCCACTTGACAATCACCTCTACTTCTGATTCGTAAACAATTAAATTTATTCGATTATTGTGAATAACTTTTTGTGTAAAAGGTAATTGAAAAAATGATTCATAAACATCTAGTGGTATAGCTAAATACAATATTCTTTCTGGTTGTTCCTCTGACAATATAGATTGATAATTAATAAATTGACCTACTGCTGTATGAAATTCAGAAATAGCAGAATATCCCAGAAAGCTTTTAACCTCAACAGCTATTTTTTCATCATCTCTTTCTGCTGCAATTACTTTTTCTGCACCAATATCAATATATATTTCTACACCACCAGAGCGAATTAAAAATTACTCGTCAGTAATTATCCACTTTTCTTTTTCTAATGCTCTTTTAACAGCATCGTGGAAAACATCTTTCGCTGGCATGAAAATTAAGCTATATGGCTCAACTCAAGGGTGAATATATCTTCTAATATAGCAACAAGATTGACCAAAAAAGAAAAGGATACAAGCCCCCGGATTTATCCGTGGAAAGGGAATAAAGGATTTTCCTTATTCAAGTCCCTCGATTTATCGATGGGGTAACTGATAACTGATAACTGATAACTGAAATGACACTACCCTATGGGAGGGTATTGCGCTGACGGCAAACAACCCTCACTCTTTCCCTCTTTCCTTCTTCCACTCTTTCCCTCCTCCAATCTTCCCTGCACCAATAATAAAATTACCCTCATCCCTAGGCGGGAATGAAGGCTATTTGCGTTCCCTTACCTAATTCAGCCATTCGCTTCATTACCTAGCTTAGGCTTCTTTAAGTAAATGCTTGACTAAATTATCCTTGACCATCATCTGGCGTAATACCTCTAGCAGAAAATTCTGAGCTTCCTCTTGGCTCAAACTTTTGACTTGTTCTTTCAATGTTTGTAAACGAAATTGCTGCTCTAAGCTCAAATGAGTAGGAAATTCCATTACTTTTAACTCCTGATTATCCTTAATTAGTTTTCCTTAACTACACAGGGTCACTAGTGGTTTTCGGGTTATATTCACAGTTGTTAATGAAGTTTAACACATAGACATGTAGTTGTCTACTTTGTCAAGCTATAGTGAATATAAGTAAACAAAATTAACAATATTAGCTAATATAGTATTTGTACTCACCTTGAACCTGTATATTTTCACGAATATTAAATGGATATGGACTTTAAAAACAGATACAATTCATACAAAATGGCAAGAAAATAAAATAAAAGTAAACGAATACCTGAGATTAAGATTGACAGGAGTTATAAACATTCATGGATGCAATGCAATTTTTTCGGCTTAGTGCTGGTAGATGGCAATCTTCACGGACAACCCATCATCTGGCTTTTAAACGCTCAGAGTTAGGAGAATCAGATATTCTGGTAGAAACATTGAGTGCAGATGATCCAGAAATTATTGCTTTGTGTGAAATGCACGAGATAGACCCCAGCTTGTCTATAGGTGGTTCCCGAGTGCGTTGGTTGGGAACTATGGCTTGGGATCGGGAGGACGAAGAAAATCATGAAGGAAAAACTGCGTTTGCGATCATTCCAGATGATGATGATCCCAGAAAAGGAAGATTACTCCGCGAACGGGGTTATGCAGAAATTGTGCCTGTAGTTGGTCGTTTTCACATGGATGAAGAAGATGGACTGGTACTGACAACAGAATATGAAACCATGAGTTCCCTGGAGCGATTCTGGTTTCCTAGTCCCAATCTCCGCCTGAGAACCAGTACAGTCAAAAGATTTGGAGGGTTTAATACGGCTTCATTTTGTGCCGAAACTAGGGTAGAAGATACAGAAGGTGTAGCTATTGCGAATGCGAATATCTCTTCTAATGGGACACAGGATATTCCTGAAGCACAACAGTTGTACTCCGTTTTGGGTTGGTGAATTATCTATTAAATAGTTTTGAATGTACTGGTGCTTGTGTTCCTGGCTTGGAGTACTTGCACCAGGTACAAAAGCTAGCCTTGGAACCAGCAATGGTGGATGTCATGGATAATTTGCGCGATCGCATACCTATTTGTACCTGGATTGGTGAAAATATTGATATTGTGAATACAGAGTTAAATTTGTATTTGCAAGCTTGTCATGAATGTTTCTATCCCCATGAACGTCATGAAATTCAGATATTTGCCGCCCCTCTAGCTCAATCTTTGGGAATTGATGGATTGTGTAACATATTTACTAATCCCATCACAATTCTCATTGATGTGGGGCGAATAGCGCCAGAAGATTGGTTAAGTATAGTAGTTCATGAATATGCCCATGCCCATGTGGGTGAATTTGGTCATAATCAGCGCTTTGCCAGAATTTTATGGCATTTATGTTTAGGATTGGCCATAGAACTACCTATTTGGGATCCAGGAAGGGAATCTGAGTTACGTAGTTGGCCTAATTGTAAATCTACTGTAGACCCTTTGGCATTATGGCGCGGGGATTCAATTTTAGATTTTAGATTTTAGATTTTAGATTGTTCTATCTTCAAATGAAGCAACGTTAAAACATTCTGAAAAGCAACTGGCTGGCGGTGGACTTATCCAACTGCTAGATCTAAAAAAAAACCAGCCTACCACAGCTGGTTCCGAAAAAATCTTCTTTACGTTGTCTTCTCAATCGTTTTAAACCCTAATTTGCGTTCCCAAAACACAAGAGGTAACGTTTCTTAACAATATTGTAACAGCCAACACAGAACTTTTGGACATTTTTACCAAAAAAAGACATTTGCAATATAGATTACCTGGTAAATTAAAATATGATGTCATCAAGACATGAGCAATTTTCATCCTTAAATCCTTGTCAATTAAGATGTTGAGATTTTATGGGCATGGCACAGATAGAACAAAACTGCCTTAAATCTAGCTTCATATAATCCCTGTGTTTACTCGTAAACCATGAAAATCAGCTAAAAAAAATATTATTTTTTTTAATCGGATCATTTCACAAAATGTTATTGAGGTAACAACCCCTGGGACAATTCTCTCCATGAATCAAATCTTAACCAGTTGGGGCTGACCCCAAAGAATACGTTCTTGTTTATAAATAGCAATTCCTGGCTTAGCTCCCTTGGGCTTGTAGACGTGTTTGGGTTGGGTGTAAACTATGGGTACCTGCTCACTTTGACGGGCACGACTGTAATATGCAGCCAGATTGGCTGTAAATTGTAAATCTGTGGATTCTGGAACTGTACCGGGTTCTAAACGCAGTAGTACATGACTTCCAGGAATTTCTTGGGCATGGAACCACAAGTCATAATCCCCAGCCACACGAAAGCTCAAATAATCGTTTTGACTATTGTTGCGACCGATTAATACTTCCAAACCACTGGGAGTTTGGTAACGATGAAAATTACTAGTTGCATCTTTGGAACTGCGTCTAGGATATTCTTGATCGTCTAAATATTTTTGTTGGATTAATTCTTGATGAATTTCTTCTAGGGTCTGTAAATCTGCTGAAGATTTGTATTCATCTACCTGAGCGATCGCAGCTTCTACCTGTTGTAGATAATCTATTTCCCCTTGCACTTCTGTCAAGAGGGGTTTGACCACATCACGGGCACGTTTCAGTTTTTGATGTTGTTTGTACAAAGCTTGGGCATTTTGCACGGCGGTTTTATCTACCTGTAAAGCAATGTTTACGGGTTCTCCGGTTTCAAAGTCTGGTAGGCTAATTTCTGCCATTCCCGGTTGCCATGATTGCAAGTATGCCATGAGTAAATCAGCTTGTTGCCGATATTCATCTGCTTTTTGGGACTGCTGCAACCTGTCTACAAAGGTTTGTTTTTTAATCCCCAATTTTGCCAGCATATTACCCAGTTTTTGGCTTAACTGATGACGTAACTGAGAAAATTGCTGTTGATTAAGCTGATTAATATAGTAGTGGTTCAGTAATTCCTGGATATCATTAACTGTCTCTACAGCTTGCCAACCCATTACATTGTATCCATGAGCTGTAGTTACAGGCTGAAATTTTTCTGCTGTTAAGGCTTGTAACCATAATTGCCAATATTTAAATAATTCTTGCCATGCATCTGGTGTTAAAGAATCATTTGTACTATTAGAGTTTATCCCAGCGCAGTGCAGCATGGATTCTAGTAAGGCTGGAGAAAGTCCGCGATAGTTTTTCAATAATTGCTTCTTGATAGCTCCAGGAACCAAACTTACCTGTTCTTGCCAACGTTGTAGGGATTCTTCCAAAGTTGGAATAGTATTAGTCAACTTGGGTGGTTTCTCATAGATTTGCCCAGTTAGTAGAGGACGAACACTAGATTTCTTTTCATTTACTTGGTGGGCGACGGTAATAATTAGATTATCCGTATCCGTAAGTACCACATTGCTATATTTGCCCATAATTTCCACATAGAGGTGATAAAGTGGGCTTTCTCCCGGACGACGGGCAAATTGTAAATCCACAGCACGTTCCCACGGAGCGATCGCTTCTACTGCAACTAATGCCAAACCACCCAACATATGTATCAATTGTTGGCTAAAGGTAAAAGTATCTGGTAATCGTGGCGGAGGATCACCAATGCACATCCTTGCTGCTTGGGGATGCCAAGAAATATCTAACCAACCTCTTCCTACTAAAGTTCGTAAGGCGATGGCAATAGTATAGCGATCGCGTTGGTAAACTTTTTCTAAACGCGATGGTAGCCAGTGAGCGCGGATATCGCTACAAACTGCAATCAAGGTTGTAAAGTCAACTGTCTGCACATCAATTAGTTCTTTTCATGGTTGCTTTGATGGCAGTATAGCTTGATCTAATGCGAATTAACCCAATTGATGGGGCGCGATCGCATGAAGCAAAAAGTCCTAGAAATGGAAGCGTTTCCAACTAATCCGAATTAACCCAATCGGTGGGATGTAATCTCCCTAAGCAATCAAATCAAGATGGCTAGTTTCCAACTAATCCGAATTAACCCAATCGGTGGGGAGTTCGCTGAGGAGCCTTTACCCAGTAAAGGTTTCAGCCGCCAAATTGACATCACTGTAAAAATTATACCATTTTGAAAAAAGAACGGGACAGATGGGTAGGGAACATCCACAATCTTTCAATATATAAAAGTATCTTACTGGTGCCGTGCCCTTACGAAGAATTTACCCAGATGAAAAAAGTTAAGAAAAATAGTAGTTTAGGTTGAGGAGCGAAACCACTACCAATGCCAGTTTTAGTTTTCAGGTTTAATTAGACGGTATTGGTTTATGACTAGAAAAACTGCTCGTAAATTTCTTGTAGTATTATATTTGTTGATTTCCATGCGAACAGACAAAACTTACCAACTTCTTCATCAATATGTTCTAGTCTGAATTCTGTTACCCGTGATATTTCAGAATTTGCCGGGACTTGAAATGTTCCCAATCCTTTTTGATTCTTGATTGGGATAACCATATTGAAGTTAGGATTTTCGACTAATATCTCTTGCTCATTATTCGACTCAATTGCAATTAGGCAATCATGTTTCTTATCGTTAACCAATTTTTTGAGTCGTATTACGTCTCCGTAGTAAAAAGATGTATTCGGAATTTGATTATTTGCTTGGATATTATCTGCAAGATTCAAAAGATACTTGTACAGTAGGGGTTCTATCGTAGATACTTCCCTGAAATGCTGACCTTCATTCGTGAGTTGATTTCGATAAAAAGGGAAATATGCTCGAACCTTTCCGTCGTGTATACGGTCTCTTAAACCTGTATTTATTGTATTGGGAAGAATCTTGTTTTCGAGAATATCTTTAGCGCAGTAGTCGTAACACTCTACAGATGAACTCAATATATCCGCGACAGTATGCTTTAGAAATTCTGGTTCTCGTTCGTTTTTTTTTGAAGACAAGAAATCACTCATCAAATCTTGTCTTTTATGCTCCACGTATTGAAGCTTTTCTTGTATCTCGTGTAATCGGGTCATAATTATCTTGCAATTTACTATAGTTTTAATAAATATCAAATACGACTATAACACATTATGTAATATCAATACTACATGTTTTTTTGTCAGAGAAAGATTTGTGAGATGAGATCATGTCCGGTTAAACACTTGTACTTATAATTACTGTCCGTTCGCTCATTTTTGAACCGAAAATTTAATTAAGCCTTACAAAGCTTATAATCTAAGCTATGCGGTCAATTCAGGCATTTTTGGCTCTTACAAGGTTTTAGCCATTTTTATGATTTAGCCCTCCCTACGTCTTAA
>NZ_FYBH01000175.1 GCF_900185595.1 Calothrix rhizosoleniae SC01 | reverse complement strand
AGTTGATGGTTAATGGTTAGTTATTTCATCTCCCCACACTTCCCACACTTCCCACACTTCCCACACTTCTTTCACTCCTTCCCTCCTTCCCTCCTTCCCTCTTCCCCTCTTATCCTCTAACTCATCACCCAGTTAACCAGAGTTCGGACAGCAAAACCTGTTGCACCAGTATTGTTAACGCCATTGTCCTTATCTGCCCAAACGGGGCCCGCAACATCAAGATGGGCCCAAGCTGGGGTATCTTTGACAAACTGCTTTAAAAATAAGGCTGCGGTAATAGAACCACCAGGACGGGGTCCAGTATTTTTCATATCGGCGATACCAGACTTTAACCCTTCAAAATATCTTTCTTCCATAGGCATTCGCCAGAACTGTTCCCCTGCTTGCTCACCAGCAGTTTCTAACTGCTTGGCTAAGTCATCATGAGGACTGAACATCCCAGCAATATCATTACCCAAAGCGACTACACAAGCACCAGTCAAGGTGGCTAAATCAACGATCGCATCTACTCCCAATTTATCAGCAAATACTAGGGCATCAGCCAAGGTTAATCGTCCTTCAGCATCGGTATTATTCACTTCGATGGTTTTGCCATTTGATGCTTTTAAAACGTCTCCTGGGTGCATAGCGTGGCCGCTAATCATATTTTCGGTGACGGCGGAGATAAAATGTACTTCCACGTCTGGTTTGAGTTGACCAATTGCCTTGGCTGCACCAAAGGTAGCTGCAGAACCACCCATATCAATTTTCATGGTTTCGATGCCGCTACCTGCACCTTTGATATTCAGTCCACCAGAGTCGAAGGTTAAACCCTTACCAATAATTGCTAGTTTGCGCTTGGGTGTACCTTGGGGTTTGTAGGTTAGGTGAATGAATTTTGGAGGCAAATCAGAGGCTTGAGCAACTCCTAAAAAGGCTCCCATGCCTAATTTTTCACAGTCTGATTTTTCCAGAATTTCTACTTGCAAACCATAATCTGTGGCAATGGTTTGGGCTGTTTCTGCCATGGTAATTGGTGTTACCTCATTGGCTGGTGCTGCTACTAGTTCCCTTGCTAATATCACCCCAGAACATATTTTTTTAGCGCGGGCGATCGCTTTTTCCTGTCCGGTTAAACCAAGTAAATCTACTGTCTCAATAGTGATTTTTTTTTCTTCTGGTTCCGACTTAAAGCGGGTATCCTCGTATAGTGCTAATTCTACACCTTCTGCGATCGCTTGGGCTGTTTCTGCCAGTTGCTGGTTATAAACTGGTAGGCTAATTGCCAAGGTTTTGCATTTTTGGTTTTTCCCCACACGAGCAATACTAGCAGCAGCGCGTCTCAGGCTATCGAGTTTCAAGTCTTCAGATTTTCCTAAGCCGACTAAAATCAGTTTACGAACTTGGCTACCAGGGGGCATCCTTGTATTAATGGTGCTACCAGCTTTGCCTTTAAATTCCTCTTCAGCAATTAATTCCTGAATTGAACCAGCCAATTTTTCATCTAAAGTTGCCAAATCTCCAGTTAGCTCTACTGCATCCTCAAATAGTCCAACTGCTAAACCATCTCCTGTCCATTGCAAAAGTGGGGTATTACTGACTCTAACTTCCATTTTTTTCTTCGTTTTAAAACTTGCTTGTTCCAGTATTGCTTAAAAATTCAGTTTTCTGCTTACTCAGTATTAATTTCAGTTATCAGTGATTGCCTGTGTCAATTTGCTTACCTCTCTATCAAGTACGAGGACAAAAGGCATTCAAAATCTTTCTCCCTTGCCCCCTGCCCCCTGCTCCTCTGCCTCTTATGGTCAATTGGCTTCTAAAAAATTAGATTCTTGCATAATTTTGTAAAGATTAATACCTTTTTCTAGTAAACAAGTATGACCACTACTAGGTAAAACAGAGATTTTGCCCTTAGGTAGGATACGAGCTAAACGTTGAGCTTCCTGGACTGAGGGTAATAATTTATCCTCAGCTCCCGCAATTAACAACACAGGATGAGTGAGGCGATTTAATTTTCTTTCTTCAAGATGAAACTCTCTCAGTAGGGATATGCGCCAGAGGATTGTTTCTGGAGGGATAGAACACATTGTATTTAAAAGTTCTTGGCGATCGCTATATGCAATTCGATCCAAGGCGGCTAAAAATGGTAGTAATGCCTGGGCTCCAATTTCAAAGCAGTAATCTGGCAGCCAATTCATTAGTTGAGATGCCCAATTTAACCAAGGATGTAGGTTAAAACTAGAAGCGGGATTAATCAAAATGATTTTATCGAATAAATGGGGAGCTTGTATCGCCATTCTCTGAGCCAAACAACCACCAAAAGATTCGCCGCATAGGTATACTGAACGAGGAGAATTGTATCCTAATTCACTGTAAATTAATTTTAAAACTTGATGGGTGAGGGTATGCCAATTACTTTTGTCATTTAAAGGTATTGCTAAACGACGAACATCAAAATAATTTTCTAATTCTTGGGTTTGCGATCGCAATAATTCACCAGTACCATCCATCCCTGGTAAGTATATGAATAAAGGGTATTCTGGTTGCAAATATTGGGAAGATAGTAAATAAGGCTTAGACATCTCTATCTAAATTAGGGATTGTAGTTGAATCTGGTGAACTTATAGCGCTAGAGGCAAGTAATAAGTAATAAGTAACTGCAACATTTTAGGAACTTTTTTGTATGAAACTTCTAATTTCATGGTGACAATATTCTGTTAACTCTGCCACTAAATTTTTTGCTTGTTTTCCTTGGTATTTCTCCTGGTGCTCAGGGGTAATCAAATAAGGATTACCGATAAATACAGCTACTTGGCGATAAACGACCAAAGGATGCAAACCGGATTGCTTAAATAAAGGTTCTGAAGGGTCAAATAAACTCAATATTTTTAAAGGTAAACCAGAGGCACTAACTTCTTCTAAAGAAACAATTGCTACTGGTAAAACAACTAAATTTGTAACTTGTGTGCGTAATGCTAAATGGGCAAATCCTCGCTGAAATTTTCCCACTTGATTAGGAGCAGTAAAATTTACCATTGGTGATGTTCCTTCAGGGAAAATACCTACTAATTGTTGGGATTGGAGAAGATTTTGCGATCGCTGAAAAAAACTTTTTTGTCGATTTTTATCAGCTTCTAAAGGAAAGCATCCTAGCTGTTCAATGACAATTTCCCGCAGTAGGGGTACTTGCCCCATGTAGTGATGGCACGCAAACCGAATGGGGGTGGATAATGCTGCCATTAAAATAGGGGCATCCATAAAGCTGCGATGATTGCTGACTACGACTATGCTACCGTGGCGAGGAATACGCTCCTGATGATAGCAACGTAGTTGGGTTGATAAAATTTCTAAAAAATAGTGAGATAATTCTAAAGGTCTATTTATACCCATAACCGGTTAATACTACTCTTAAATGATTATTTATCGTTTGTTAATGATGCATGAAATTGGTACAACAGGAAACAGGAAAAAAGATTATTTAATGCCTAATTTTCAAGAAAAATTATCCCTTCACCAAAATACTAAAATCAATATTAAATCAAATATATATAATAATTCCTAGGACAAACTTTCAACAAATGAAAAAATGTAGTATAAACTGCCAAACATATATACAGGCACAAATAAAATATATAGAGAATATTTTAGCGAATATTTAAAGTAGGGATTGCATTACTAAATCATGCCATTCATTAGCTGCTGTTAGCTGATTTTTGTGATCACAAATACATAATTATTTCCTCAAACAAGTAATTTTTATTGAAAAAGTGGCAACTATGTTATATAATCTTTTAGTTTTACCTAAAAATACTCAATCAAGCTATAAATTGTTTTAGCAAGCCGTTTCTGCATGAATCTAGTGGATAAAAAAGAAAATAAATTTGCGCTGACAACACCCCTATATTATGTGAATGACTTGCCCCATATTGGTAGTGCTTACACTACTATGGCGGCAGACGTTGTGGCAAGATTTCAAAGACTTGTGGGCAATTCTGTTCTCTTGATTACGGGGACAGACGAACATGGGCAAAAAATTCAGCGTTCAGCCGAGGACAAAGGTGAGTCACCCCAAGATTTTTGCGATCGCATGTCTGCCGGTTTTGGATCATTATGGGAATTGTTGGATATCAAACATGATCGCTTTATTCGTACCACAAATGTTCGTCATCAAGGGATTGTCAAAGAATTTTTCCAGCGAGTCTGGGATCAAGGAGATATTTATCTAGGACAGCAAAAAGGTTGGTACTGTGTATCTTGTGAAGAATTTAAAGAAGAAAGAGAACTCCTAGAAGACCATTTTTGTCCCTTACACCCCAACAAGCAAGCAGAATGGCGCGATGAGGAAAATTACTTTTTCCGCCTATCCAAGTATCAAAGTCAATTAGAAGAATTATATAAATCCCAGCCAGATTTTATTCAACCCCCTAGTCGTCGCAACGAAGTTTTAAAATTTGTTGAACAAGGGTTACAAGACTTTTCTATTTCTCGGGTAAATGTGGACTGGGGTTTTCCAGTACCAGGTAATTCTAAACACACCCTCTACGTTTGGTTTGATGCTTTGCTAGGTTATGTGACCGCATTATTACCAGAGGATGCAGAAGCAACCCTAGACAATGCTCTAGCTGAATGGTGGCCCATCAGCTTACATTTAATTGGTAAAGATATTCTACGCTTTCATGCCGTCTACTGGCCAGCCATGTTAATGTCAGCAAATTTACCCCTACCAGGACGGGTATTTGGACATGGCTTTTTAACCAAAGATGGGCAAAAAATGGGGAAAAGCCTGGGTAATACCCTTGACCCTTTTGCCCTCAGAGAGAAATATGATGCTGATGCCATTCGTTATTACTTTCTTAAGGAAATCGAATTTGGCAAAGATGGCGATTTTAATGAAATTAGATTCATTAATGTTCTAAATGCAGATTTAGCAAATGATTTAGGTAATTTGCTAAATCGCACCTTGAATATGGTGAAGAAATATTGTGGTGGTCAAATACCCCAAGTTGTCAGTCACGATATCTCTACTGAAAGTCCTTTGAAAGTTATTGGTTTAGAACTCACAGAAAAAGTAAAACTTGCTTACGAAGCTCTAGCTTTCAGCCAAGCCTGTGAAGCTATCCTATTTCTGGTAAGAGCCAGTAATAAGTTTATTGATGAGCAAGCTCCTTGGTCATTGTATAAACAAGGACAGCAGGGAACAGTAGAAAAAGTCCTGTATGTAGTTCTAGAATCAGTCAGGTTAGCAGCTTATTTACTGTCTCCTATTATCCCGAATATCAGTAGTGATATTTACCAACAGTTAGGTTTTGATATTAACTTTAACGAGTCATTATCAAGCTCAATTGAGGCTCCTTTGTGTGTTCATGGTACATGGGGTTTACTGAGTAGTGAGCAAAAACTAGGTATAGCGAGACCAATTTTTAAACGGATAGAACCACCGGAGTCTAATTAAATTCAATAAATTCAGGCTTGATCTGTTTCTATCTGAAAACATGATGTGGGGTATAGGCAAAATATAAGTATAGGAGAAATAAACCATTTCCATACTTGATGGTGAAATTTTATCTGAGGGAATACCCAGCTTGACTATTTTAGTAGGCGCTCGAAGAAACCAACCATCAATTAAAAAGTTTCGATTTCCCACTTTTACGTCTATATAATTCCTATGATTTAATATTGCCTTCTTCTATCAAGAAAGCACATAGGGAGTCAATTAATTATTTGCAACAGATACAAAGCTTACAAAATTCAGAATTGTGATTTTTATTTACGCAGCTTTTCCCCAGGGAACATGGGTATTTTTGCATTCTGCATGGTGTTTCTACCTCTCAAAATATCATAAATACTGCTGACATCTCAATACCTAAACGGACTAATTATCACATTACACATTGATAAAAACGAGGTATGACGACAATGTTAAATAGTTTAGAAAATGAATCTATATTTACCCCAGAGCAAGTATTAGAAAACCGAGGTAGGGTAGCCATATTTATTGATGGTTCTAACTTGTTTTATGCGGCTCTACAACTAGGGATTGAAATTGATTACACCAAATTATTGTGTAGATTAACAGGTGGTTCTAGACTTTTGAGAGCTTTTTTCTATACAGGTGTAGATCGGACTAACGAGAAGCAACAAGGTTTTTTACTTTGGATGCGACGTAATGGCTATCGGGTAATTGCCAAGGATTTGGTACAGTTACCAGATGGTTCAAAAAAGGCAAATTTAGATGTGGAAATTGCTGTAGATATGATGGCATTAGTTGATTCATATGATACAGCAGTGTTAGTGAGTGGTGATGGAGACTTAGCATACGCCGTAAATTCCGTGAGTTATCGGGGTGTACGGGTAGAGGTGGTAAGTTTACGCTCCATGACCAGTGATAGTTTAATTAACGTTAGCGATCGCTACATTGACTTAGAAGCGGTTAAAGAAGACATTCAAAAAACACACCGTCAAGGTTATCCCTATCGACCATTGTCAGAGATGGATTTTTTGGATACTCCGATTGACCCTACTTCCCATATGGAAATCCCAGAATAGGGAAATAATACCATTTGGGATTTTGGATTGTGAAAGAGTTACATCAGCTTTTCCTTCTTTCTATCTGTCGCCATCATTCTTCTCTCTTGGTATCAGGAACATAAATAAATACAGAGAACACTAATATAGGGGATACATATACTTCAGAGGTCGAATGTTGCAATTGCTGATCAGCCAACCTAGTCCCCCAAAGTTCTTAGTTGTTATCACCCTGTGCTTGATAGCCGGGTTATGTAGTTGTAGTAGTCAAACAATTTCCCCAGAACCGCAGCCAACTACAGAGAAAAAAGGATCTGATAACAATTTCATTTTTTTTAATCTCACCCTAGAACAAGCAGATGAGGTGGGACGACCAATTTGGAGTGTAAAATCAAAACGGGCGGTTTACACCAAAGACAAACAAATTGGCAAGGCAGAAAATCCCTACGGCGAATTATATCAAGATGGGAAAGTAGTTTATCAAATCCGAGCGGAAACAGCCGATATTAGACAAGATGGGAAGCAGTTGTTTCTCAAAGGTAAAATAGTCGCCACCGACCCCAAAAATGGGGTTGTTCTCCGGGGTAATGAATTGGAGTGGCGACCCAAAGAGGATTTATTAATTGTGCGTAACCAAATCAATGGTACTCACAAACAGTTGCAAGCAGTCGCCTCCGAAGCCAAGGTAAAAACCCGCCAACAACGAATTGATTTTTCTGGAGGGGTAGTAGCCACATCAGTTGACCCTGACCTAAAAATCAAAACTCAGCATTTAATTTGGCAAATCAAACAAGACAAATTGATTGCTGATCGCTCCGTGCAAATAGATCGCTACAAAAACAAGCAGATTACCGACCGTGGTAGGGGAGGTGCGGCGGTAGTCTACTTAAAAGCAAAAATTGCTCAAATCACCAAGAATGCCGAGATCAACCTGCTAGAACCGCCCATGCAGATAGCTAGTAAAGCTATGACGTGGAATATGAATAGTGAAATTGTGACTAGTAACACTCCTGTACGGGTATTCCATCAAACAGAAAATGTCACAGTTACAGGCGATCGCGGAGAGTTAAAGATTGCCGAAAAAATTGTTTATTTGACAGGTAATGTTCACGGAGTGGGGCAAAATCGTCAGTCCATCAAATCCCAAAAATTAACCTGGTTTCTCAACAAAAAAAATATTGAAGCTCGTGGGAATGTGGTTTACAAACAAGTCAAGCCTCCATTAACTTTTAACGGAGACAAAGCAGTAGGCAACCTACAAACAGAAAATATAGTGGTTAGTGGTGGTAAGACTGGTAAAAGGGTAGTGACAGAGATAGTTCCCCAGTAAAAGGAGGGAAAGAGGGAAGGAGTGAAAGAGGGAAAGAGGGAAGGAGCAGGGAGCAGGGGGACAAGGAGAAGAAATTTTGATAGTTAACCATCAACCCTCAACTACCAACTACCAACTACCAACTAACAACTAACAACCATCACTCCATCACTCCATCACTCCCTCACTCCCCACATCTCCCACACTCCCAACTATCCGCCTTGAACAACTTCATTGCGATTGACGGCTCCAAGGTTCGGTAAAGCTTTAGTGTCAGCATGGGGAGTAATTGCAGCAGGGGTGGTTGGTGCTACTTGTAGCTGCTTTACTAGTTGATCTAACAATTTGTCTTGCTGAGAGCGAAAAGCAGAAATTCGATGACCACGATTAACGATCGCAAACCAAACCAAACCGCGAGCGCGGGTGGGTAATACTCCAGCTAAAGCACTGACTGTATTGAGAGTACCTGTTTTAATCACCGTAGCCTTAGGGAGATTACGACCATACATAATTGTTCCCCGACGGTCAAAACCAGAGGTAGGAAATAGATCGGCTACGTTTAGGTTATGGGCTAGTGCTTCCTTTTGAATTGCCATCAACATCGCACAAGCTGCTCTAGGGGAAATGCGATTTTCCACACCTAATCCGGAACCATTAATTAACTGAATTTCTGACTTTGGCACCCTAGCAAGTTGAGCAGCCTTAGTTTGTAATATCTCAGTTCCACCCACAGCCTCTGCTAGCATTTCTGCCATATCATTATTACTGAAAACATTCATCTCCTTAATCAACCGTTTCATCGGTAAGGAGCGATGGCGTAACAGCAGACTAGTTTTCTCGGCGACTTCGGGCTGAGTGATAACTTGTCCAGTAATTTCCACCTGAGGCTTAGGAGTACCCTTAGCCATACGGGAGTATTGCAAAGTAATATTGCGGTTCCAACGGGAGGGATTGAGAGCTTGTTGGAATAATTGACCAGCCAAAGTTGAATTACGTTGGAAATTCATCGCAAAATTGCCAACAACCACTAAATTACCCTTTACCTGCTTAATTCCCATTTTATTGAGGCTATTACCAATAGCGATCGCCTCTTCCCACACAAGTAAAGGATCACCTCCTCCCTGAATAATCAAATCGCCAAATAAAACTCCATTTTTGATAGTTCCGGTAGTACCAATTAAAGTTTCAAATTGATAATCCGGTCCAAAAGTTTTAAAAGCTACTAGGGAGGTAGCAATCTTAGTTAAAGAAGCAGCTGGTACAGGATTTTTACCTTGATGATTTGCCATCAGCATGGGACCAGACTGCATCCAAATTCCTTGGCTCTGGGTCAACTTTGTATCAATTAATTTGGTTTTGACTAAATTTTGGAGATATTTTTGGACAGTATTTTTACTCACTGGATTAGGGTCGGGAAGCACAACGACCCCTGGAGTACTTTGCCAAGTCAATGCTTCTAAGGCTTCTAGAGGCTTGACTTGTACTCCTGCCATATTTAGCCAGACCGTCACTAAACCCGAACCGAATAATTCCAGCATATTTTTTTAATCCCTCTGTACAAAAGTTGTATTTGTGTAAGTTATGTTGATGTATAAATTATTGATGTTATCAGGGATAGAGCTATCATACCTGCCGCTTTGCCTCTTTATGGGAACACCAAAAATTGAAGAAGGCAGGGAGCAGGGAGCAGGGAGCAGGGAGCAGGGAGCAGGGAGCAGGGAGCAGGGAGCAGGGAGTGTGGGAAGATGAGGAAATTTAATTCTTTATTCCTTATTACTTCATCATTCCATCATTCCTTCATTCCTTCACTCCTAACTCCTAACTCCTAACTTTCAAGCTAGTCCCTAGAAGCCCATGCCATAAGCAAAAATAGGATACTTCAAAGTTGGAAATTAGTATAATAAATAAAGGGGCAAGTTGCCATTTTTTATAAATCTAGCTTCAGTTGAGGATGAAGTATGCCATAGGGAAGCAGAAAAAAGATATTTGTTTCCAGAACAGCTAATCATAAATTGAGGTTTTTGGCATGAAAATCCCTCCCCTGATTGACGCAAAAAATCTCAAATAGTTAAGCTGAAATCCAAAATTAGTTGACCCAAATTACACAAGAAATAAATGAAGAGACTGAATTCGTGTTACTTTGGGCTTGCTAGAGTTTTGTCATAGTTTAATTTCATCAACAAGTTAGCATTTAACGTAACGCCGAAGTCCTCACCCTCAAATCTTAGTAAGGTGGGGATAGGGAGTAAGGGATTAAGGATTACATCTGGAATTAATTTTTTACTTGGTAAAAACAAATTCTAGATGCATGAGGAATCCCTAAGATTTCCAGGTATGATAGTTACTGTCTTGATCATCAATGCCACAAGCAAAAACCAAGCTAATAGGTATATGTTTCAAGAAAAAAATTTGGGTCTTGGGAACCAGGACTCCTGCCCTTGGAGGGAATGTAAGACCAAAAAAACTACCAAGTTTTTGAGGCTATTCCCAATGAATTGGGAAGCTAAGACTTTAGCCTTTGGCAAGTCTAAGTAGTTCACCAAAGCTAAGATGAATACTTAAGGCATCTGGTAAAATTTGTAGGGTTCTTTGAGCTAGGAGCAATGAGATCGACTTGCGTACGAATCGCAATTGACGCAATGGGAGGGGATCGCGCACCCGCCGAAATCGTTGCTGGCGCACTGCGAGCAAAGGAAGAATTGGGTGTGGAAGTCTTATTGGTAGGAGATCCCCAAAAAATTGAAGCTAGCCTACCACCAAATGTTAGCTTAAGCCAGGTGGAAATTGTGCCTGCGGAAGACACGATTTCCATGGATGAAGAAGCCCTGAGCGGCATCAGACGCAAACCAAAGGCTTCCATCAATGTGGCAATGAATTTAGTTAAGCAGGGTAAGGCAGAAGCTGTTTTTTCTGCTGGTCACTCTGGCGCAGCGATGGCAGCTGCCTTACTGCGTTTAGGAAGGTTGCCAGGAATAGATCGTCCGGCAATTGGTGCGGTGTTCCCAACTATGATCGCCAGCAAGCAAGTACTAGTACTAGATGTTGGTGCAAATGTAGACTGTAGACCAAAATTTTTAGAGCAGTTTGCTATTTTAGGCTCAGCTTACAGCCAATATGTCTTGGGTGTTCCAGAACCAAAAGTCGGTTTATTAAACATTGGGGAGGAAGAATCTAAAGGTAATGATGCTGCTGTGCGTACCTATCAAATGCTCCAATCAAATGCCCAAATAGCTTTTATTGGTAATGCTGAAGGACGGGATGTGCTTTCTGGTGACTTTGATGTCATTGTTTGTGACGGGTTTGTGGGTAATGTCTTGTTAAAATTTGCCGAAGCAGTGGGCAATATAGTACTGCAAATCATCAAAGAAGAGTTGCCCCAAGGATTACGAGGTCAAGTCGGCACGGCAATCTTAAAACCCAACCTGAAAAAAATCAAACAACGGATTGACCACGCAGAACATGGTGGTGCTTTGCTTTTAGGTGTGGACGGAATTTGTATCATCGGTCATGGTAGTTCTCAGGCTCCTTCGGTTTTTAATGCCATTCGCCTGGCAAAGGAAGCTGTTGATAACCAAGTGCTACAACGAATTCAGTCCCAATATCAAAGCTTGCAACATGAGAGTGGCTAGCAGTAATTCTATGTCAGTGGTCAGTCTAGAGAACATCTACTGACTACTGGCACATTTGTTATAACTGATAGCCAATAACCGGGGAGACTAGAGTGCAGAATTTAGGAATAGCAATTACAGGAAGCGGCTCGGCAGTACCAGAAACTTTCCTGAATAATCAAGGAATGACGGAACTGGTTGATACATCTGATGAATGGATTACCACGAGAACGGGTATTCGTCAACGATATTTAGCTAGTTGCCATGAGTCATTGACCCAAATTGCCTCAGCAGCAGCGAAACAAGCGATGGCAATGGCAGGGATTACAGCCCAAGAAATAGATTTGATTCTCTTGGCAACCTCTACCCCTGATGATCTGTTTGGCAGTGCTTGTCAAATTCAAGGAGAATTGGGAGCGACTAGAGCCGTAGCTTTTGATTTGACCGCAGCTTGCTCCGGTTTTGTATTTGGCATGGTCACGGCTGCTCAATACATTAGAACGGGGGTTTTTCAAAATGTATTGCTGATAGGGGCGGATATTCTCTCCCGTTGGGTAGATTGGCAAGATAGACGTACTTGTGTATTGTTCGGCGATGGTGCGGGAGCAGTAGTCTTACAGGCAAATCAGAGCGATCGCTTGTTAGGATTTGAACTGAAAAGTGATGGTACGCAAAATAGTAATCTCAACCTCACTTATGTACCCCAATGTCAACAATTGACGGCAGATTTAGCTGTGAGTACAGGTAACTTCCAGTTTATATCTATGAATGGGAAGGAAGTATATAAATTTGCTGTGCAAAAAGTTCCAGAAATAATTGACAAGGCTTTATTTCGTGCTCAATTAACTGTGGAAGATATTGATTGGCTACTGTTGCATCAAGCAAACCAAAGAATTTTAGATGCTGTTGCCCAAAGATTGAAGATTCCTGAACAGAAGGTAATTAGTAATCTCGCTTCCTATGGAAATACTTCCGCCGCTTCTATCCCCTTAGCATTAGATGAAGCTGTACGAGAAGGAAAAATTCAGAACAACCATATTATCGCTGCATCTGGTTTTGGTGCTGGCTTGACTTGGGGCTCTGTGATTTTTCAGTGGGGAAAGTGAAAGAGTGAAAAAGTGAAAGAGTGGGGGACATAATAAGTAATTAAGATAAGTTTCTCCAATACCATCAACCGTCAACTATCAATTATCAACTGTCAACTGATAAAGAATGACTAAGACAGCATGGGTGTTTCCCGGACAAGGTTCCCAAACCCAGGGAATGTTAAATGATTTACTTGATCAACCATTAGCAAAGGAAAAGTTTGCTCAAGCAGAGGAAATTTTAGGTTGGTCTGTCATTGACATCTGCCAAAACGATCCTGATAAACTATCACAAACTCTCTATACACAGCCTTGTCTGTACGTAGTGGAAACAATTCTTGCTGACTTGCTAAAAGACAAACAAAAGCCAAATTTAGTTGCTGGTCATAGTTTGGGAGAATATATAGCCCTTTATGTGGCTGATGTGTTTGAATGGTCACCGGGGTTGCGTTTAGTTAAGCGTCGTGCTGAACTTATGGATAGTGCTGCTGGGGGAATGATGGCAGCTTTAATCAACTTTGACCGAGAACAATTAGAAACTGCGATCGCTAATAATTCAGAGGTTGTTCTCGCCAATGACAACAGTCCCACACAAGTGGTAATTTCTGGCACTCCCACAGCAGTAAAAGCAGTTATTTCCCAAGTGAAAACTAAACGAGCTCTTCCCTTAAAAGTCTCTGGTGCCTTTCATTCCCACTTAATGAAGCCAGCTGCTAACGAATTCCAAGAACTTTTGACACCAATAGAATTTCATAGAGCGAATGTGCCTGTTTTATCAAACATTGCACCAACTCCAGCAGTAGAGGCAGATGTTTTAAAACAACGTCTCATAGAACAAATGACAGGTGGAGTCCGGTGGCGAGAAATAGCTCTGGCATTGCCAGAAAATGGCATAGAAAGGGTTGTAGAAATTGGGCCAGGAAACGTATTAACTGGCTTAATTAAACGTACTTGCTCCGGCTTAACCCTAAAAAATATTCGTAGTATGGCTGACTTTGACGGTTGATAGTTGTTGGTTGATAGTTGTTGGTTGTTAGTTATTGGTTGTTAGTTGTTAGTTGTTGGTTGTTAGTTGTTGGTTGTTAATTATCTTAAAAACTCCTAACTCTGATTGCTAATTCAATGGATGACACTGATGAGGTGGATATTTGATAACACAACTGTCAACTGTCAATTGTCAACTATCAACTATCAACTCTTAACTCTTAACTCCCCCTTTACCCAAATATGTCTCGAAGCCGCGAACCATTCGCCAGTCTCCTTCTTTACCACGCCTTTAAATGGTCAATAGTTAGTCCCTTTTTACATACCTTGTTGCGGGGCAAAATTTATGGTGCAGAAAATGTGCCTCGAACTGGATCTCTCGTAGTTGTCAGTAATCATGCCAGTAACTTCGACCCGCCCATTGTATCTAATTGCGTGCGTCGTCCTGTAGCTTACATGGCAAAGGAAGAATTGTTTAAAATTCCTGTGTTAAAGCAAGCAATTGAATTGTATGGAGCCTATCCCGTGAGTCGAGGCTCTGGCGATCGCAAGGCGATTAAAGCGGCTTTAAAATGTCTTGAAGATGGTTGGGCTGTGGGTGTATTTTTACAGGGTACTCGCACCCCAGATGGACGAATTACAGATCCCAAACGAGGAGCCGCATTAATTGCAGCTAAGGCACAAGCACCCATATTACCTGTATGTTTATGGGGCACCCAAGCGATTGAATCAGGGGATGGGGCTTTACCCCGTTCTACACCAGTAACAATACGGATTGGGAATGTAATTGATTTTCCTCAGTCTACTAGTAAGGAAGAATTAGAGTTAGTGACACAAAAATGTGCAGCAGCGATTAATTCCTTACATGATTTGGGAAGATAGGGGAGTAAGCAGGGGAGCAGGGAGCAGGGAGCAGGGAGCAGGGAGCAGGGGAAAACTCCATATAATATGAAAAATTTTAATCCAAAATCCAAAATCCAAAATTCAAAATCAAAAATCCAATGGCTAATCAAGATTTGAGAGCGCAGTTGCAAGAAAACCTAGATGAAGCAGAATGGGATTGGTTAATTCCCCATGCTAAAAGGGATGCAATTATTATAGTGACGGCAGGATTGGATTTATTGGAAGTGGGAGTAGCACTAGCCAGTGATAATACTGCAAAAGTTGAAGTGTGGATTAGCGAGGCTTTGATTACTAAACCTTCCTCAGAACAGATGAGTGAATGGAATAGCGATCGCACCAGGAGATTTGATACCCTAATTGTGCAGCCCTATGTGTTAGTGCAAGAGAAGGTAGGGGCTTAAATAATCTAAAATTTGAAATCAGACTGGACTATCAAAAAGCAAAAGATCAGCGTGTGTCAATCTTAGCGTTTAACTCCAAATTAACTTTAGATAAATCAGTATCTTCAGCATCAAATGATCTGATGGTAGCTTTGATTTTTGCACCTTGCCTTAGAGCTTTTTGCTCTACTTCTTTAAGTGAAAAGACAAAAACTTGTTTATCTGGATTATTTGCATTACCAAAAAAAGAAAAATTACCCAAATTGTATTTTTGGTCAAATTTTTCAATAAATAACTCTACATACAAACTTTTATTTTGAGGATTAGATAAATTTTGTGTTTCAACAAATAGTATAAGTTTCTTTGATGAGATCTTAGGTATTTCTACGGGTAGGGTTACTATTGTATTACCAGCAATCTTTGTAAACATAATACTCTGTGCTGTTTCCCCTGCAAAGCAAATGTAGGGTAGAAAAACAAGCATCAATATGAGTATACATACCCATCCCGAATTAAATGTAAATAATCTCAACTTCATGAGTCTTAATTTCGACTGATTGAACATGACTACCAACGATGGGTATAGGAATTAACTGAACATTAAACTGCGATCTCATTTCTGCTTCTTCTTCGCGTAAACGAGCTATAGTTTTAGTCAGATCAAAAATGAAATCAAATTTCATATTATGTGACATTTCATGTCCTCCTTCATCAGGATGATGATGTCCAATATTGTGCTCTTCTTCACCATGAACTCCAAAAAATCCAAAATTTCCTACGTAATGACTG
>NZ_FYBH01000288.1 GCF_900185595.1 Calothrix rhizosoleniae SC01 | reverse complement strand
TATTGTTCTAGATGTATTAATTGGTCATGCGGTGCGATTGTCATGGTTAGAAAAGCATCCCCAAAGGAGCGATCGCTATGATGAAGATAAGGTAAAAGCATGGCCCGCTTTTTATGATACTTCCCCCAGTGATTGCGCCGATTATGTGGTCAAGGCATTCCGCTTCCTGACACAATTTGGGTGAAATAATTCCAGGCAAAATTTGGGCCAATTTCCTCTACCCAATTTCAATGCTCAAATATATCTTTATATTGGAGTAAATCTAACTTGACTATTGTCGGTAAACACTTAAAAGATTCTTTCGTTACTTCCCACCTTCCTTCCCTTTGTAGCATTGCCATCAATTTCTGTTGCACGCTGATTAAATAACGCACATCATTGGCTGCATAACTCAATTGTGCTTCCGTTAAGTTGGCTGCATTTCCCCAATCAGAACTTTGAGCAGTTTTATCCAGTTCTACTTGTTCCAATTCTTTGACTACATCCTTGAGTCCGTGACGTTGGGTATAAGTACGAGCTAATTTACTGGCAATCTTGGTACAAAAAATAGGACTGGCATTAATGCCGAGATGGTAACGTAAAGCTGCCAGATCAAAACGGGCAAAGTGAAATATTTTCAAGATATTTGTGGCTTCCATCAGCTTTTTTAAGTGGGGAGCCTCTTTTTGTCCCTTTTCTATCCTAATCGCAGTTACCTTGCCTTCTATATCACACAACTGTACTAAACACAAGCGATCGCGTTGTGGTAAAAGTCCCATGGTTTCTGTATCTACTGCGATTGCTTCTGATTGAAGATACTCCTCGACAACAGTATGACTGAGATCGCGATCGCACACATGAAAATCTGGTAATGTCATAATCCACTCAAAAATAAAATGTAGCATCTAGCAAACAACAGTCTTTTTAGACACTACATTATGGTGCAAAAAATAGGAATGGTTGATCACGAATTATACTGATTACACAGATTACACTGATAAAAGTGATTTGTGTAATCTGGAATTTCATAATCTAAAAATCAAAAGTAAGAATACTTATATTTTCCCCGTTTCATCTATTTGGGATAGTTGTTTTATTTACGTCGTACTTTACTAGTACGAAGAAAAATTTGTGTTAAGTAAACTTGCTTTCGATCATTGATAGCGACACCAATACCAGTTAAGTTGAAATTACCTTTAATATTTTTTAAATGTCCCTGACTCTTGAGCCAACCTGTTACAGCTTCAGAGGCTGGATCGTCATAGCCTATATTATAGGCAACATTTTCTGCTGCACTATTGTAAGCAATGGGAATCAAACTGACTCGTTCCTCGAATTCCTGGTGACTGAAGGGGACTTTTTCCAAAGCCATATTTTGACTATGATACCTTGCCTGTCGGGAAACTTTTGCATTCAGGGTTAGTTTCGGCAGACCTTTGGCAGTGCGGTAGCGATTAATTTGTTCAAAAACTGACTTTTCTATGGTTCTGGCATGAAAATTAGTAGATTTTGCGACCAAATGAGAAATTGTAGAAGTTGGTTGGCGATCAATAGTCTTTTTTGTAGAGGTGTGACCCGGCACAGGGATGGTCGTTAATCCACTGCCAAGGACAAGCATACTCAAAGCAATGCCAAAAGTAGTTTGTCGGAACATGGAGAGTTAAATCACATATGAGTTAATTGGACGTACACCCTATTTTTTGGTTCCTTGGTGCATCAGTATACTAGTAATTATTGAAGAATAAGCAAATATTTACAGATTATTTAAGCTTTGTCTAGAGTAGTAGTTTTACTGATTTAATATGTAGAATTATAGATGAAAAATTAGCTCTAGACAAGTTTTGACTGTAAATTAACTCAGAAAAGCCTCGATATATTTAATTTACTCATAATTGCTGCAAAAATATACAAATTAGGATTTCAAATTGCTTATTCTTAATTATTCGGATGATTGATTCCCATGTCAGAAGAAACACTGATAATTATCGCTGAAGATGTCCATAAATGGTATGGTAAATTCCATGTACTGCGTGGTGTGAGTTTGACTGTTAGCCGGGGGGAGGTCGTGGTCTTGATGGGCCCTTCTGGCTCTGGTAAATCTACTTTTATCCGCACGTTCAATGCTTTGGAACCATATCAACAAGGTAGTATTGAAATTGATGGTATTACCCTCAGTCATGATTTGCGTAATATTGAAGCAATCCGCCGGGAAGTGGGGATGGTATTCCAGCAATTTAATTTATTCCCCCATTTAAATGTTTTACAAAATATAACCTTGGCTCCCATTTGGGTACGTAAGTGGTCAAAGGAAAAAGCACAAGACTTGGCAATGCAATTATTAGAAAGGGTGGGTATTCTCGAACAAGCAAATAAATACCCCGGACAGTTATCTGGAGGACAACAGCAACGGGTAGCGATCGCTCGCGCTTTAGCTATGCAACCAAAAATTATGCTGTTTGATGAACCGACCTCAGCCTTAGATCCAGAAATGGTAAGGGAAGTTCTGGATGTAATGCGAACTCTCGCTGGAGATGGGATGACAATGGTAGTTGTGACTCATGAGGTCGGATTTGCCAGAGAAGTTGCCGATCGCGTAGTGTTGATGGATGGAGGTTCCCTAGTAGAATCAGCAACCCCAAACAATTTTTTTAACCATCCTCAGGAAGAACGCACCCGTCAATTTTTATCCCAAATTTTGTAGCTGAACGATATAGCCCTACGGGCAAGTAAGTAGAAGGCAGGGGGCAGGGAGCAGGGGGAACAATGCTTGCCCTCTAATTTCCTCGTCCTATAATCGCTGAAAAATTTAACTTGATAACAGCAACTCATTGCAGGTTGTCACCCATGATGGGTATAACCCCGTTGTTGACTAATGAAACTTAGGATAGAATTTTGCCCTCACGATTGAATCCCAATTGCGCCAGCTTTTCACCGTATTTCTGGCGCTTTCTATTTATAGCAGAAGGCAGGAGGCAGAGGGCAGGAGGCAGGAGGGAAAAGCTTACTATATCTGGATTTTAGCTTCTCAATATTCTAAATTCTTCATTCTAAATTCTAAATTCTAAATTCCCCTTGATTAATTTCGTCAATTATTGTGATCAGAAGACTTTTTCAAGTTATTGTGTATCATTGCCCAATCCAAGGGAAATGCATCTTGGGTATACACTTCTAAGGCTTGATTATAAAAGAAAATAGCTTTTTCCTGATTCTCAGTCTGATCCCCCATGATTCTTTCTGCGTAAACTGTACCAAGATTATTCAGTGTCATTGCCCAATCTTGGGGAAATTGTGATTTAGTTCTGACTTTTAAAGCATCATGGTAAGCAGCGATCGCTTTTTCTTGGTTTTCAGCCCGCTCCCCCATGATTCTTTCTGCATAAACTGTACCGAGATTATTCAGCGTCATTGCCCAATCTTGGGGAAATTGTGCTTGAGTTCTGATTGTTAAAGCATCATGGTAAGCAGCGATCGCTTTTTCTTGATTTTCAGCCTGATCCCCCATGATTCTTTCTGCATAAGCAAGACCAAGATTATTTTGCACCATTGCCCACTCAAACAATAGTCCTAGCTTTTGATAAGCATCTAAAACCAGCTCATAGCCAACGATTGCAATTTCCATGTTCATCTCTTCTTCTGCCATGGTAAACAGCTTAATTAAGTTACTCAATTCCACCACTAAAGCTACAATATATTCTGCCTCATCATTCTCTACATCTTCGATAGTGGTGATGAACCAGTAACTTAAGACAGAGATAAAATTTTTATCCAGTTTGTCTGTATTCTGCTGCAATAAAGCATAAACTACCTGGCGATCGCTACTTGTTTGCGCGATCGTTTGTATAATTTTAGGTAAAAATTCTAAGTGTGCTTCTAAACCCTCTAGTATATTTTCCAAATTTGTGATGCCTTCTCCTGCCTCTACTTCATCATCAATGTCTAAATGATTGAGTTTATCTTGGAGATTGAGTAACCAATTTTTAGTCTTCTCATTTCCATCCTCTCCAGCTTGTTTAGCTGCTGTTTTTATCATTTCCAAAAAATCAGCATCAAGTAAATATTGATGAGTTAATAAAATATCTGATTCTTCCTCAATCTGACAATTTAATAACTTCTGTATTAAATCAAAATAGTTATGAATACGTTTTTCATCCATAGATAATTGACATTGATGTTGTAATAATTAACTATTTTTTGTTATTAATAATTATGTTAAATGAGTAAAGACAATTTTCAATAAATCTACACTACTAAATGGCTTATCCAAGAATCCAGATACTCCTAATATTTGAGCTTTAAATCTATTTAATATTCCTTTGTTTGCAGTCATCCCAACAATTGGTGTTTTTTTAAACATAGATTTATTCCTTATCAAATGACATAATTCATACCCATCTATTTGTGCTGTATTCAGATCCAATAAAATCAAATCTGGACGGTAACGAATAATGGAGAAAAGGGCTTTCACTGGTTGATAAATAGTGACAACTGAAAAAATATCATTGGATAAAGTATGACTAATATGTTTCAGATTTGCAAGACTATCATCAATGGCAACAATTGTATATATTTTTTCCCGATGCAAATTTAGAGGAATAATCTGATGGTTTTCACAGTCAGAATCATTGATTATGAGATTTGACTGTGTTTGTTGGCTATTTTTTTCAGATACCTGGGGTATTTCTCCACTATTCAATAGACAAGGAATATCTGTAGAAGAGTTATCTGGATGATTAATAGATTTAGTTTTCAACGTATCAATAACTATTTTGGGTAATCTATCAAAGGGTGGATCTGGTTCATGTAGTGCAATTTCCCCTTCGACAATATAAGGATATATATTACTAGCTAAAACTAATTCATCTTGATTACTAATTACAGCCAAATGACGAATACTCAAGCCCTGATTCCAATGAGTTGAATTGGACTTATTTGTGATTTTTTCAATAGTTGCTGGTTCAGTATTCCCTAAGTATGGACGCTGATAGGGAGATGATATGTTGTTACCCATTAATTGCCATATTCGCAAATTCTCTTGGCAAATTTTGAGAATTTTGTTTATATTTAACCTGCAAATCTTCGGAATATCATGTAGTTTATTTGTCAGTTTATAACTACCTTGTTGAATTAATAAAAATGATTCAATCACCTCTTTCACCATCTCTTGAATCAACAAGGCTGCTTCTGCTAAAGAGAGATATTTCTGTTCAATTAGCCAATGAATACCTTGATACTCTGGATGGTGGGAAAGTTGACTGTGATAACCTTCTATAAATACTTGTAATTGAGCAAAAATTTCATTCGAAAGTGTGGGTATTTGAGCCCCTAGGCGATGCGAATGCCTTTCTAGCCGATCTACCGGTTCTACAGAATGAGTAGCGTAAATTATTTTTCCTTGTTCCACATAAATCGACCAAGAAACTCTATTGCTTAATACCTGTAAGGAAGTACTATCATGACTGTTCGCTAATTGTCTTAATAAACCCAGAGGATATAATTTTTTGAATGTTCCATAATTAATGCTATCTAAATATTCTCTTCCATTATCATAAGCAGATGACATATTTTTATATCAAAAAATACCTAATGCAAAAGTATAGTAATTAAGCTTTTTAACAAAACATGTTCAATGTTTTAACCTGGATATTTTTCTGTAATTTGGTCATGGATGGTAATTTTGTTGTAATGTAAAATCATAGAAATATAATCATGCTATAAAAATAATATTCCAGTTGAAAACACATTACCCAAAAATCCTCATTGTGTCTTTCTCCCTACTTTTAACAATAAATTATGAACTAAAGTAAAATTACGTAATTCCAGAAATATTGTTGCTATTTTTAATCCACAAAAAAATCCTGAATAATTATAACACATTAGTCAGAATTATAAAAAATGTATACATTTTTTATAATTACCACACTGTTAAAATACTCATAGCTATAATTGTGCTTAGGTTCACGATTTTAGATTAATTTTATTTTTAACTATAGTTTCTACATCAAATCTTTAAGAAAAATCAGAACCAGAAGCCCGATTATCTGCTTAGATGTGTGATATATATTGTGAGATATCCACTCATAGGGCTTATACCTAAATCTAGAACAACCATTTTTTTGGAAAAATTCTCTGAATAATTAATTAACCAGAATTTTGGTTGTGTTATCTATTGGGTTGAAAAAGTAGAGGAGCAGGGAGCAAGGAAAATTAATTATTTTTTCATATTCTCTAGTATACGTAAGATGATTCTTGTGAATTGCTGGGGATGAAATTATATTTATTACCTCAACTATTTCTGTAGCCACTGCGGGTATTTCAGCTATATACTTTTGAGAGAAAGGAAGACTAAGTCTTGGCGTTTAACATAACACAAAAAGTTATGCCCGATACATTACAACTTGATGAAGTAGTGGAATTTGCGGAGAATCCAGAACCGCGATGCCCTTGCGTACTACTGCTAGATACTTCTGGTTCTATGCACGGAGAAGCGATTGAAGCTCTCAATCAAGGTTTATTGAGTTTTAAAGATGAATTGATTAATAACTCTCTTGCATCTAGGCGAGTAGAGGTGGCGATAGTCACCTTTGATAGTGCAGTGAATGTAGTGCAGGATTTTGTGACTGCCGATCAATTCCAGCCGCCAATATTAACGGCACAAGGATTGACTAATATGGGTTCTGGGATCAATAAATCCTTAGATATGATCCAGGAGCGCAAAACACAATATCGAGCAAATGGTATTGCTTACTATCGTCCTTGGATATTTATGATTACAGATGGGGAACCCCAAGGAGAACTAGATCAAATAGTTGAGGAAGCTACAAAGCGTTTACAAACTGATGAAGCAAATAAGCGTGTTGCTTTTTTCTCAGTAGGTGTGGAAAATGCGAATATGACACGTTTAAGTCAAATAGCTGTTAGAGCCCCCTTGAAGCTCAAGGGCTTAAACTTTATAGAAATGTTTGTCTGGTTATCAGCGAGTATGTCAGCAGTGTCCCATTCTCAAGTAGATGAGCAAGTTGCCCTACCACCCATTGGCTGGGGAGCGGTGTAATAGTGATATTCCCAACTACTCTACTACACTGATTTATTCACCCCAAGAAAACCTGTTTCTTTGAATTTAGTATCGGGGAATGATTTTTGCATTGATTTTTCTAATACAACATGGTGGGAATAAACCAACTTAAAAATCATTAAAAAGTCTCTATTGTAATCTGCCTTTTTTACTTTGCCCAATTGTACTAGTTATTCACCCAGCTGTTGGAAAACTATATTTATGAATATCTCAACACAGATACCCGATTGGCAGGTAGTATCTGCCTCTGTATGTGGAACCAGCCATATTAAGAACTCCCAACTGTGTCAGGATGCTCATCACTGGCAAGTATTGACAGATAGTGTTTTAGTGGCAGCTGCTGCGGATGGTGCAGGTTCGGCAAAATTGGGCAAAGTGGGGGCAATGATAGCGGTGGAAACTGCCATTGAATACATTTCGATGCAGAATGTGAACCGTGAAATCTTGGTTAATGATGCGGCTGTGCGATCGCTGTTAATGGATGCTATTTTAGCTTCCAGACAAGCAGTAGAAGAGGAAGCTGTAGCTTGTGACACAAATCTTCAAGATTTAGCAACTACCTTAATCATAGTCGTTGGTACCCCAGAAATGGTAGCAGTGGCGCAAATAGGTGATGGGATGGCAGTCGCTAAAGACCTACAAGGAAATCTAATTGCACTGACGGTTCCAGATAATGGTGAATATATTAATCAAACCACATTTTTGACTACAGTTGATGCTTTATATACAACACAGGTGAAACTCTACCGGGATACTATAGTCAATGTTGGTATTCTCACTGATGGACTACAAATGCTTGCCATGAATATGGCCGCAGGTGAACCCCATAATCCTTTCTTTTCCCCCTTATTTGACTTTGTCAGTAAGGCAGAGGATGAAACGGTAGCCAGGGAACAATTGGTGAATTTTTTACGTTCAGATAAAATAACACAGAGGACAGATGATGATTTAACACTCATCCTTGCTGCCTTAAATAATTGATTAAAAATCACTGTGCCGTCTGCCCATAAACCATATATATACCAACTATTGTGCAGGTACTACGTTATCTTTCTAACCAAGAAATTGTTCCTCTCAACCTCAATGTAAGTTTGGGGCGTGGTGGGGAAGCTTGTGTGTATACAGTACCCACTGACAGTAATTTAGTGGCAAAGGTATATCATAAGCCCACAAAAAAACATGCTCATAAACTTCAGGTCATGCTTGCCCATCCTCCGGAAAATCCCATGGCGAGTTTAGGGCATATTTCCATTGCTTGGCCCAGTGAAATACTGCAATCGGCAGATGGGAAGCAAGAAGTTATTGGCTTTTTAATGCCTCGAATTCGGGGAATGCGTCCTGTCATTGACTTTTATAATCCCCTGACTAGAAGACAGCATTGCCCTTTATTTAGTTATCAGTATTTAATTCGTGCTGCTCGCAATTTAACAGCTGCTTTTGCTGCTTTACATCACAGTGGATATTGCGTAGGTGATGTTAACGAATCAAATATTCTAGTTAGTGACACCGCCCTAGTTACTTTAGTTGATACAGATTCATTTCAGGTCAGGGATCCAAACCACGAAATTATTTATCGCTGCGAAGTTGGGAAGCCAGAATTTACACCTCCAGAGTTACAGAATAAAACTTTTGCTCAGCATGACCGAACCATAGTCCATGATCTATTTGGATTGGGGGTACTATTATTTCAATTGTTAATGGAAGGTACTCATCCCTTTGCCGGTATATTTCAAAATCAAGGGGAGCCACCCCCCTATGAAGCCAGAATTGCTGCTGGTCATTTTACCTATAGCCAAAAGCGAGTAATTCCCTACGTCCCATCACCAATAGCTCCTCCTTGGGAAATTTTGCATCCTTGTTTGCAAGAATTATTTGTACGCTGTTTTGAATATGGACATGATAATCCTCTCCTGCGCCCTAGTGCTCAAACTTGGTTATCTGCTTTAACTGAAGTAGAGAATAATTTAAGTAGTTGTCATGTTAATCCCCAGCATCGCTATAGCAATCACCTATCTAAATGCCCTTGGTGCGAACGGACAGTACGCTTGGGAGGAAGAGATCCTTTTCCGTCTCTCCAAGCAGTTGCGAACAAAGAACATCTCAAACCACGGGTAAAAGCGAAAAAGAAATATCCCTCAGCTCAACCCCAACATCAACGTCAACGTTCTCCACAAACTGTTCTCCCCACCCACCGCGTTAATTATCAACCATCTGTACTACCCTATCAATTTTTTCACTATAAAAAAGCTCGGACAAATCCCAAAATATACCCAGTGATTTTATGTTTACTGGGCTTTGGTTTTTTGGGTTATTTAGACTTCATGGTCAAATTAACCAATCGTCCCTTCGTGCAATCCAATTATAGTCAAACAAATTGGATTACTCGTCAAAAGGATAATAACCTCTCCTTTGCTGATTATTATCGACAGGGACATGCATTTTATAAAATTCGTAAATATGAGTTAGCGATAGAAAAATTTAGCCAAGCAATCAAAAAAAATCCCAAACATGCTAAAACTTATGTTAATCGTGCCAATGCTCGTTTTAATCTGAAAAACTACGAAGCTGCGATCTTAGACTATAATCAAGCCATAAAAATTAGCCCGAATGAAGTTAAAGCTTATGTAAATCGGGGTAATGTGCGCTTACTAATTGCTGAATATAGTAAAGATCCAAACACAGAATATAAGCAAGCGATCGCTGATTATAATATTGCCTTGAGAATTAACCCCCAGGAAGTAGAAGCTTATATCCGTCGAGGTATAGTTCGCTTCCAGTTGGCTAAATATCATGGAGACTACCAACCAGATTTCCAAAAATCCCTAACAGACTTTAACCAAGCTATTAACATTAGTCCATCTAGGGCAGAAGCATACTTCCAGCGTGGTCTAGTTCGTTATCAAATTGCTCAGTATAGCAGTGATTTTGAGCAGGAATACCAACGGGCGATCAAAGATTTTAACCGGGCTGTAGAAATCAATCCTCATATGGCAAAAACATATCTCAAACGAGGAATTGTTAAATATGAGCTGAGTCAATATTCTGACAAAAATACTCAAGAACAAAAAAATCAAGCAGTTGCAGACTTGGAAACTTCAGCGCGTATTTTCCTCGAAAATAAAGATATGGAAAATTATCAAAAGGCATTAAGTAGTATTTGTTTAATTGCAGAAAATAAATGTGGCGATATGTCAATAAATAGTGAAAATATGCAAACTTATAAGTTACCAGAAGTTAAGTAATTCAGTAATCATTTGGCGGAGCATCCCACTTTTTTTACAATGTCAAGGATTCAATCACTTAAGTAATCTTGAATCAAGCAAAACGCTTACTTATTAAAATCTTCTAATATAAAAGTTTCCCAACGAGTATTTTCTGAACTCTGATAATCAACCTATACAGGTAATGCTTCACCATTTGGATTTTTGGCGTTGCATATTTGCGGGATGAATCATTTAAATACAGGTATTCCTCTATACTTCAAGTAATGAAGTAACAATCGAATAGAGTGATTAAGTATATATACGTCGCCAAAATTTCAATAGGTACTTAATCAGTACTATTTTTTGAGAATCAAGCACGAGTGCATCCCAGTTATTATTTTGCATCAAAATAATAAATGTCATTGCGCTAGCGTAGCTCCTCTGAAAGAGGCGCGCAAGGACTTGAAGCGTAAAGCCTACGGCATAGCTTCGCTTAACGCAGAGCGTGTCCGCTAGGACTTAGCAATCGCAAAATCTTCAATTCAGAACAAGTTCATGCGATTGCTTCTTCATTCCTCCTCACAATGACCTACAAAAAAGTGGGATGCTCCCAATGACAGCGCCTAGATTTTAAGGCGATGTGTTTGACCCTTCACTTAATTGACCCACAGCATTATAAATTTCAAGGTGGGAATGTGGGCTAAATGAGATTGCTGCAAGCTATGAGTTTAATCGAACCATCTGATACTCAAATATGTCATGAAAAACATATTTTTGCGAAATAATATGTATTATCAAACATAATTTTATATGCGCTTACCCTGGTAGGTATTAAGTATCAAAAAAAAACATTTTATTAATATTTATATAATATTTAAGTCAACTTCACAATATTTTTACATACAATACTGTTTAATTTATAAACTCTTTAATCTGCTATATCAAATAGCATTTAAATTATTGATTACAGCAATAATTAATATTTGCTTATAACCTGATGTAAATAGTTAATTAGTAACTACAAATACTATTTTTATAAGTCTAAAAGTTGTATATATCTACCTACTTATCTATCTTCATAATTTTGATGTAAGCATATGAAAGCAGTTATTTTGGCAGGTGGTCTAGGTACGCGCATAAGTGAGGAGACTTCTATCAGACCAAAGCCAATGGTAAATATTGGTGGTAAGCCAATACTATGGCATATCATGAAGATTTACTCCAGTCATGGTGTGAATGATTTTATCATTTGCTGTGGCTATAAAAGTAACGTGATTAAGGAATATTTTGCTAACTATTTCTTATATATGTCAGATATAACTTTTGACATGCGATTTAATCAAATGAATATACATTCTGGTTATGCAGAGCCTTGGCGCGTCACTTTGGTTGACACTGGTGAAAAGACAATGACTGGAGGTCGCTTAAAACGAGTTCAAGAACATATTGGAAATAATACTTTTTGCTTTACTTATGGCGATGGTGTCAGTAACGTAAATATTGCTGAAGCAATTGAATTTCATAAACAGCAAAAGACATTAGGAACTCTCACAGCAGTCCAACCTCCAGGACGTTTTGGTGCCATGGTTCTAGAAAATGAGCAAACCAAAATTAGTAGTTTTCGAGAAAAGCCTCAAGGTGATGGAGCTTGGATTAATGGAGGTTATTTTGTTCTGGAACCGGAAGTAATTGATTTGATTGCAGATGATTCTACAGTTTGGGAGAAAGAACCCCTAGAAAAGTTGGCTGATATGCAACAGCTATCTGCTTATAAACATCATGGTTTTTGGCAACCAATGGATACTTTACGAGATAAAAATTATTTGGAAGACTTGTGGAAGGACAACCAGGCTCCTTGGAAGGTATGGTAGATAATACAAGGACAAGTATATCTATATCTATATCTTAGTATTAAAACATACTCAATTGACAGAACTTGAAGGAGCAACAAACACCATGTACGATTTTGCAATTATCGGAGGAGGAATAGTTGGACTTTCCACAGGGATGGCTATTGGTCAACGCTATCCTGATGCCCGGATTTTAGTCTTGGAAAAAGAAAGTAGTTGGGCTTTTCACCAAACTGGTAATAATAGTGGTGTAATTCACTCTGGTATTTACTATAAACCAGGCAGTTTTAAAGCCAAATTTTGCCGGGATGGTTGTCGCTCTATGGTAGAGTTTTGTCAAGAGCATGGCATTGATTATGAAATTTGTGGTAAAGTCATTGTTGCAACGACTGCAGAAGAATTACCTCGTTTAGAGAACCTGTTTAAGCGTGGTTTAGAAAATGGCATCCAAGTCAAACGCATTAGCCCCGAAGAAGTTAAAGAAATTGAACCCCATGTTCGTTGTGTCGGCGGGATTCAAGTCCTTTCCACTGGTATTGCCAATTATAAGCAAGTTTCCTTTAAATATGCTGAATTGATTCAGCAGCAAGGAGGAGAACTAAAACTAAATACCAAGGTGGAGAAAATTAGCAAGAGTGGGAATCACCAAGTACTAGAGACTAATAACGGTACTTTTACTGCTCGCTTTGTCATTAACTGCGCTGGATTATATAGCGATCGCATGGCAAAACTTGGTAAAGTAGATCCACAAGCGAAAATAGTGCCCTTCCGGGGAGAATACTACGAACTGACACCGGAAAAACGCTATCTAGTCAAAGGTTTAATTTATCCAGTTCCCAATCCCGAATTTCCATTTTTGGGAGTTCACTTTACCCGCATGATTGACGGTAGTGTCCATGCAGGACCAAATGCTGTTCTCAGTCTCAAGCGGGAAGGATACAAAAAAACAGACTTTGATATCCGTGATTTTGCTGAAGTAATGACCTATCCTGGTTTTTGGAAACTAGCAGCAAAACACGCCGATGAAGGCATTCAAGAAATTATTCGTTCTTTTAGCAAAGCAGCCTTTACTAGAAGTTTGCAACAATTAATACCAGAAGTTCGAAGGGAAGATTTAGTACCCACCCATGCAGGAGTTCGGGCTCAGGCTTTGATGGGTGATGGCAAATTAGTGGATGACTTTTTAATTATTCATGGTGAAAATTCCGTCCATGTATGCAATGCACCCTCTCCAGCAGCTACATCTTCCATTGAAATTGGTAAATCCATTGTTGACCAAATTCCTGACCAGCAGCATCTATCACCAACCACCATTCCCTAGGATAGAAAAAAATGAAAGTACTGGTAACTGGAACAGAAGGTTATCTCGGTTGTTTATTACCCCCCTTATTAATGGAAAGGGGACATGAAGTTCTCGGTGTCGATACTGGCTTTTATAAAGTTGGTTGGTTATACAACGGTACTAAGGTGACAGCCAAAACCCTGACTAAAGATATTCGCCATATTTGTGCAGCAGATTTGCAAGATGTAGAAGCGATCGTACATATGGCGGAACTATCCAACGATCCTACCGGACAACTAGCACCCCAGATTACCTACGAAATTAATCACCAAGGTTCTGTAAGACTGGCTAAACTTGCCAAACAAGTGGGAGTACGACGCTTTGTCTATATGTCATCTTGCAGTGTCTATGGTGTCGCTACAGAAGGGGATGTCACAGAAGCATCCCCCATCAATCCGCAGACAGCCTATGCTGAATGTAAAACCTTGGTAGAAAGAGATGTTCAGCCCTTAGCTGATGATGACTTCTCCCCTACCTTCATGCGGAATGCTACAGCCTTTGGTGCATCTCCCAGAATGCGCTTTGATATTGTTTTAAATAACTTAGCAGGTCTAGCATGGACTAGCAAACAGATCAAAATGACCAGTGATGGTACACCCTGGCGACCCTTAGTTCATGCTTTAGATATTGGCAAAGCGATCGCTTGTGCTTTAGAAGCACCAAGGGATATAATTCATAATCAAATCTTCAATGTCGGGGATACAGCTAATAATTACCGAGTCAAAGAAGTAGCTGAAATCATTGCAGATATTTTTCCCGATTGTCAGTTAAATTTTGGAAATAACGGTGCGGATAATCGCAGTTATCGAGTTTCTTTTGAAAAGATTAATACAATGCTTCCCGGTTTTAAATGTGATTGGAATGCACAACAAGGTGCTCAACAATTATTTGATGTATTCAGTCACATTGATATGAGTCAAGATACTTTCTTGTTTAGAGGTTTTACCCGCCTCAAACAATTAGAATATCTGATTCGTACCCAACAGATTGACCAAGGTTTCTTTTGGAAATAAGGTATTAGCATGTATCTTTGGATATATCCATATAAATTACTAAAATCTTAACATCACTGTCATCAAGCTAAATTTCGTTATTTCACTTTGATGACCTAATTAAGATTATTGGATTAATACTCGATGATTAGTGTTAATATAGGAGTCCTAATTGATTTTTGAAATATACATACTGGATTGACACAGCTAAAATAGTGCAATAGGTGTAGGTTGGGGAGCCACTCCGTTGCGGAGGTTCCCTCCGTTATAGGAAGTGGCATTTGAAGGATGAAACCAACACCAGTAAGGCTTTGTTTGGTTTCCCTATCGCTCAAACGCTCCCTACATTTTTAGGCGTGTCACTCCACTACAAGTACCTACATTTTTTCAATCTTCAAAGGGGATTCCTATATCCTAACTTAACCTTAAATCTCAATTAATATTACTCCTCACACACAATTTTTCGTCATTCCATTCAGATATAAGTAGGTTGGCGTAAAAAATTATCGTTTGGATAAGGCAGGGGGCAGGGAGCAGGGAGCAGGGGGAACAAGGGTTTTAGGCTTATTTACTATTCTTCACATAGTTTGGTTTTATTGTGCCGACTTACTTAGAAGCGTAAAATTTTACGTTTCTAACAACTAATTCAAGCTTTTCGTTTCTGCTGTAATTTTCACAAATAACCGAAGAGTAAAAGGATACACAATTTATTTATGGGCAAATAATCAACAATTGTGTGGCGATGCATAAGCATTCTTTCGCAATAATTCATTACTTCAAGCCCCTGACTTTAGAAATGAGGTCAATCCAAAATCCACAATCCAAAATTGTTTGACAAATGACTAAATTACTGACAATAGCCATTCCTACCTATAATCGTGCCCAATTACTAGATAAGCAATTAACATGGCTAGCTCAAGCCATTAAAGGATTTGAATCAGAATGTGAAATTATTATTTCTGATAATCGATCATCTGATAATACCCAAGAAATTATTCATAAATGGCAACTACATTTTATCAATGATGTCCCGTTTCAGAATAATAGAAATCATGCCAATATTGGTGTGATGAGAAATATTGCTCATTGTATTAATACTGCTACCAGCAAATATTTATGGATGATTGGAGATGACGATCCAATTCAAAATCGAACTTTGGCTTATGTCATTAATGAACTTAAACAGCATCAGGAATTATCATTACTAACTCTTAACTTTGCCTGTCGTTATCAACCAACAGGGAAAATAATTTATGAGCGTTGTTTTGCTGTTGATAAAGAAGAAGTTAATATTGATGGTAAAGCAGTATTTCAACATTGTTTAGAAGAAAATCATTCGGGAATTGGATTTTTAAGTGCTCAGGTGTATCGGACTAAAATTATCCAAAATGCTGTAGCACATTGGCCAAAAAGTGTGAATAACATGGAAGCCCAAGTATATTGGGTAGGCTATTGTGCTGCTCATGGTAGCGTCAAAGTGACTAAAGAGGTTTATCTGGAAAGTGCTTTTGGTAGTAGCTATTGGATGAAAGATCCAAAAGTTTTGTTAAAGATGCAATATATTGATTTACCAACCATCTATGCCAAAATAGAGGAAATCGGATATTCTAGTAAATATTGTCGGAATTTGATTTTAAAACACTTTACACACAATAACTGGAAGGTGTTTTTTGGTGCTTTGAGAAGATGGCCTATTATTGCTATTAATACCATCATTCCTTATCTGATTTTGGTAGTTACCTCAGTTTGGGAAATATTCCTATCACCTAAGCGGATCGAATCTCGAAGCCATTAATTTGAGATTGTGCAGTAGCTACAGGATAGATTAGATGAAATTCGCATGTAGCGCTCGCATAAATATGAGCTGATAATTAAAGTTTGTGTAATAGAAAAGTAAAGTGTATCAACATAAACTCCATTAAGCAACAGCGATCACGTACTAATTATGAGGGCTAATTATAATTAGCTCATTCATTTACAATATTGATTATTCATGATTTTCACAGAAACTAAACTCTCAGGCGCATTCATTATTGACTTAGATCAAAGATCTGACCATCGAGGTTTTTTTGCCCGTACTTTCTGTGGTCAAGAATTTGAGGCACATAGTTTAAAACCAACGGTTGCTCAATGTAATACATCCTATAACTATCAAAAAGGTACCCTCAGGGGTATGCACTATCAAATACCCCCAGCTGCTGAGGCTAAATTAGTTCGTTGTGTTCGTGGCGCTATTTATGATGTGATTATCGATATGCGTCCAGAATCTCCCACATTCTTATCCCATGTAGGGGTAGAATTATCCGCCGATAATCGTCGCGCCTTATATGTTCCAGAAATGTTTGCTCACGGTTATCAAGCACTCACAGATGAAAGTGAGGTCATTTATCAAGTGGGTGAATTTTATCAACCAGGCTATGAAAGAGGTTTACGTTATGATGACCCTTTCTTTAATATTGAGTGGCCCATAGAGGTCACAGAAATTTCCCAAAAAGATAGTAATTGGCCTTTATTACGCATGATGACTGTTGGTAGTGGCTACCCCAGATAGATATAGACAGACAAATAAACTGACTGTCTTAATTCTCTCACCCTGAGATAATTTCCTACCTTTGTGTAGGGCAGAATACCTGCGTAAAATTATACAGTTTTACTTTTGATAACTGACTACTTTTTTCCAGAGGAGTCAGCGTAAATTAATTATCCCAATTATTTGTAAAGAGTTTCGCCCATGATTATTGTTGATCGTGCCTTACAAGCCCGTGCTGCAGCAGGTAATCCCATCAAGGTAGGAATGATTGGTGCTGGCTTTATGGGTAGAGGTATTGCTAATCAAATTATTAACTCTGTACCCGGAATGGAGTTAGTAGCTATTTCTAACCGCCATCTAGATGCTGCTCGACAGGCTTATACTGGAGCAGGAGTAGAAGATGTACAAGTAGTTTCCACTGTCAGTGAATTATCTACAACCATTGCCACTGGTAAATATGCGGTGACAGAAGATCCAATGTTACTTTGCCATGTGAGTGAAATTGATGCCTTAATTGAAGTCACTGGTGCTGTAGAATTTGGCGCTCAAATAGTGATGGAAGCGATCGCTTACCGCAAGCATATAATTATGATGAATGCGGAACTTGACGGTACTATTGGGCCAATCCTGAAAATTTATGCTGACAAAGCTGGGGTCATCCTTACAGCCTGTGATGGTGACCAGCCAGGGGTACAAATGAATCTCTATCGCTTTGTTAAAAGTATTGGTTTAACTCCTTTATTATGTGGCAATATCAAAGGATTGCAAGACCCTTACCGTAACCCCACTACCCAAGCCGCATTTGCCAAAAAATGGGGTCAAAAAGCCCATATGGTGACTAGTTTTGCCGATGGTAGCAAAATTTCCTTTGAACAGGCAATAGTTGCTAATGCTACAGGGATGAAAGTTGCCCAACGGGGAATGTTGGGATATGAGTTCAAGGGTCATGTGGATGAATTAACTAAAATGTATGATGTAGACCAACTCAAGGAATGGGGAGGTATTGTTGATTACGTAGTTGGTTCCCAGCCCGGTCCAGGGGTATTTGTATTTGGCACCCATGATGATCCTCAACAGCGTCATTACTTGAACTTGTATAAGCTAGGTGAAGGGCCTCTCTACAGTTTTTATACTCCTTATCACCTCTGCCATTTTGAAGTCCCAATATCCGTAGCTCGGGCAGTCTTATTTCAAGATTATGTGCTTGCTCCCTTAGATGCTCCTATGGTTGATGTAGTAACTACAGCTAAAATTGACCTCAAAGCTGGGGAAACTATTGATCCCATTGGCTATTTTATGACCTATGGACAATGTGAAAACGCCGACATTGCTCAACAACAGAATCTATTACCAATGGGTTTAGCCGCAGGATGTCGCCTGAAAAGGGATATTCTCCAAGATAGGGTTATTACTTATGACGATGTAGAATTGCCTACAGGAAGAATGTGCGATCGCTTACGTTCAGAACAAAGTGCGTATTTTTACCCCAGCAAAGCCCTGGTAAGTGCCATGTAGCTGACTTCTAAGCAGGGGTGCAGGGAGCAGGGAGCAGAGGGAGTGTGGGAGTGTGGGAGTGTGGGAAGAGAGTGAAGAGAGGGAAGGAGGGAAGGAGGGAAAGAGGGAAAGAAGTGTGGGAAGTGCGGGAAGTGTGGGGAGATGAAATAACTAACTATCAACCATCAATTACCAACCCCCAACTATCAACTACCAACCATCAACTACCAACCATCAACCATCACTCCCTCACTCCCTCACTTCCTCACAAGGGTAGATTTTTAACATTTCGGTTGAAGCTAGACTTGGGAGATTAGAAGACAGGCAGACAAGGAAGATTGTTCAACGGTAAAATAGGCTTTTGAACCAGTTTGTATTGTTGGGAACCGTACTTTTTTGGTTCGGGTTTCCTCCCTTATCTACTTTCCCACCTTGTCCTCCAAGTCTTACCAACACCCAATTGTAAAAAGCCTACACCTGTGAGGACTGCCCCCTGCCCCCTGCCTCCTGCCTTATGCCTTGCCCAAAGGGCAGATAAACTTCAAACTAGCCTTAGGAAATAAGAATGAGAATTGCTCTAGTCCATGATTACTTAACCCAGAAAGGAGGGGCAGAGCGGGTATTTGAATTGCTTTGTAAACGCTACCCACAAGCAGATATTTTTACGTCTTTGTATGCTCCGCAACAAACTATTGATTTGAGTGAGCGTATAGTTAACACTACATTTTTACAAAAAATTCCTGGCGCGACCAAATATTTCCGCTTAATGGTACCCTTCTATTTCCCAGCATTTCGTTCATTAAATTTGCAAGAATACGATTTAATTATTAGTAGTAGTACCAGCTTTGCCAAAGCAGTCCAAAAAAGACCAGGGGCACGCCATATTTGTTTTTGTCATAACGTTACCAGATTTTTATGGGATACTGCAACTTACTTACGAGAATATAAAGATTATCAATATTTTGCTCCTCTAATTACCCAAATTTTTCAGCTCATGAGAGCAGTAGATTTGAAATATGCCCAAGAGCCAGATATATACATTGCTAATTCTCACATTGTTGCTGAACGGATTCAAAATATTTATGGAAAGCAAGCAACTGTAATTAATTTTCCCATTGATACTAACAGATTTGTTTTCTCTGCCCAGAAAGATGAATATTATTTAGCTGCAGCCAGAATGATCAGTTATAAACGACTGGATGTAATTATTGAAGCTTTTAATTGGTTAGGATGGAGGTTATTGATATCTGGAAATGGGCCAGAAAGAGAAAGACTCCAGTCAAAAGCATTAGGCAATATTGAATTTTTAGGACACACAACAGATGCTAAACGTACCCAATTATTCGCTAAAGCTAAATCTGTAATTGTGGCCGCTTTAGAAGATTATGGCTTAGTTCCAGTGGAGGCTAATGCTAGCGGTACACCAGTAATTGCTTATGGAGCTGGAGGGGTATTGGATACTCAAATATCTGGCAAAACAGGGGTGTTATTTAAAAGACAAACTCCTGACTCCTTACAAAATGCACTCCTGAAAAGTAGAAAAATTAATTGGAATTATCAACAAATTCGCAATCATGCAGTGACAAATTTTTCGGAAGAGGCATTTTTTCATCAAGTTGAGCAAGTAATTGCAATGGCTTGTCAGTAAATAGAAATCATTATTTTTATTGCTTGAGATATAAAAATGCTGCAAACTAATCTTAATCCCCAAATGAATACAGCAGTCGAGAAAGAGCCTGGTTATGGGCAAATATTTTCAGTTCTAATCCGCAGATTACCTTGGGTATTAGGTATATTTATGGCAGCAGTTGCGATTGCTGGTGTTATCACTATCTTGACTAAACCTACTTATAAAAGCTCCATGCAAATACTAGTGGAGTCTAATTATCAAGGTAGAGGTCAAAAAGACGGATTTGGCAAACAGAGTGAATTTACAGAATCTTATTTTGTTGTAGATACTGTAACTCAATTAAATTTGATGCGGACATCTGGATTGATCAAAAAAGCTATTCAGGAATTAAAAGCTGATTATCCAGATATGAGTTTAAAGCAAATGCACCGTTCCTTTGTCTTGACTCAAGTTAGGGATAAAGAAGATGATGTTGCCACCAAAATTTTCTTAGCAGAATATTCGGATAAAGATCCAGTTAAAACTCAAAAAGTATTAGAATCAGTTAGACAAGTTTATCTTGATTACAATAAAAAACAACAAGAACAACGATTAAAAAAAGGGCTGAAAGTTATTCGTGACCAATTAAAACAAGTTAAGAATGAGGTCAGAATCGCTGAAGCTAATTTACAGAAATTTCGCAGAAGCAAGAATTTAATTAATCCGGAATCCCAAGCAACAGCTCTAGAAAATTCTCTGAATAAAATTCAACAAGAACGACGTGCTACCCGCTCTCAATACGAAGAAGCGATCGCTCGTTATAATTCTTTACAAGAACAGCTGAAGCGCACACCCCAAAGTGCCCTAGTTTCTTCTCGCCTCAGTCAATCTTCCCGTTACCAAGCATTATTGGATGAAATTCAAAAAACGGAGTTGGCTTTAGCTCAAGAAAGATTACGTTTTACAAATGATACCCCCCAGGTCAGAAAGCTGATTGAACAGCGCAATAGCCAGGTAAAATTATTACAAAAAGAAGTATCAAGGACTTTAGGAGGAGCAACAAGCAAAACCTCAAGTACGAATATTCTCCAACAAGGACAATTAGGTGAAATAGATCTTAATCTTGCTAAGGAACTTGTAGAAGCTCAGACAAACATATTGGCTTTACGGGCGCGGGATAGAGGTTTAGTAAAAAAGAACAGTCGTTGCGGACAGAAGTGAAACAATTTCCCACAATTCTGGCAGAGTATAGTCGTTTAAGTCCCCAAGTCAAGTTAAGTCGTGAAAGACTACAACAACTATTGAAAGCAGAACAAGAAGTCAGACAAGAACTTTCCAAAGGGGGATTTGATTGGCAGGTGGTGGAAGAACCTCTATTGGGGATAAAAATAGGCCCTAACCTGCGTCAAAACCTATTACTAGGGGGAGTTGTGGGATTAATGTTAGGAAGCATTGCTGCTTTTATCCGAGATGCGTCTGATGATGCTTTACGCACCACGGCGGAGATTGAAGAAAAGATTTCTCTGCCAGTATTGGGTGCGATTCCCAACTTACCATTAACTCAATCTCAAGATTCATTAGTGCAACTGTTGGATGACAAATCGTCAGAGCAAACATCTCAGACTGTTCAAGTGCTGCAATCCACATCTCGTTGGGAATCCCTAGATTTAATCTATAAAAATATTGAACTGATGAGCCTTGGCTCTAATTTAAAGTCTTTAATGATTACCGCAGCCATTGAAGATAGAGGCAAATCAACTATGGCATTGGGATTAGCCATGAGTGCAGCTCGCTTACACAAAAAAGTATTGCTAATTGACGCAGATTTGCGTACTCCCAATTTACACAAACAACTAGAACTTCCCAACGAACAAGGACTTTCCACTTTATTAACCACAGAAGTTACATCACCAAATCAAATTAGTATTCCATCTTCTGGCTCATCTTACATTGATATTTTAACCGCCGGACCAATTCCTGCGGATCCAGCTCATTTATTAAGTTCACCTCGTATGGTGCAATTAATGGCTGAATTTGAAGAAACTTATGACTTAGTAATTGTTGATGCATCCCCGGTTCTGGGATTAGTAGATGCTTTACTGACTGCCTCATGTTGTCAAAGTATAGTCATGATAGCCAGTATGGGTAAGGTGAGTCAAACTCAATTGTCTCAAGCAACCGCGATGTTAAATCGTTTAAATTTGATTGGGATAGTGGCCAATGGAACTTCTAATTCTCATTATAGTTATGTACCCTACGCTCAACGAAATCAATTAGCATTACAACCAGCTGTAGAAAAATAATCCTGGGAACCGGGTTTTTTGCTTGCAGAATCAACCCTAGTTCTCATAATTTTACACAACATATACGTGCAAGTAATAAGTGAGCCATTGCGGTGGACGGGTTTCCCGGCATAAAGCAAGTGGCGCAACCCATAGGGGTTCCCCGGCATAAAGCAAATGGCGTTGACGTAGTCTCTCCGAATGGAGATACTCCGAAGGAGTAATAAGCTTACTGTTTATAGGTTTCAGCTTTCAACAATGTACGCTCTCTAATGGCGTAATGCTATAAAAAGAGCCAAACAGTATTGTTATTAATCAAATTTTGCTAGATTCTCATCTTATTCTATCCTCAAAAATATGACTAAATTAACTCTTGCCAATGCCCAGGATACTAGCATTATTTACCAAGAAGATCAAAATAATTCATTCCTATCTTGTAGGCTCCTATGGCGCAGGAATCAATTGCTAGTTAAGCCATCTAATGTAGAAAATGAATATTTGTATCATAAAATGGATTGCCAACAATTATTGGTAGATTGCTTAAATCATTCTCCAGTAAATTTAGTCCGTATAGATCCACAATTAGGTGAAGAACAATTAAAGTTATGGGCTGATGCTTGTCAGGAAGTGAATAAACCAATATACTTACTTATCCCTAGTGCAAATATTAAACATAAAATCAGTTATTTGCTAAGACAATGGTTACAACAAGCAACCAATTTGCTATTAGCTTTTATCTTATTTTTGGTACTCCTGCCATTTTTAGCACCACTATTTATCTGGATACATTTTAATCCACATCAATCATTATTTACCTATGAATGGAGTGTAGGAAAAAGGGGAAAACTTTTTAGAATAATTAAATTATGTACTGTTGATATTCAGCAGATAGCCTCAAATAATTCACAAGATATTTACATGAGTCAAGGTCAAAAATATGTCAAAATCATAATAAAATTAATGCATAAATATAATCTTGACAAGCTACCTCAGTTGATGAATGTCCTCCGAGGCGAGATGCTGCTATTTGGCTCTAATCCTTGTATTTTACAAGATACGGTTAGCTTATCCCATGCAAAGCAAAAGCAGTTAAATAAAATGCCAGGAGTTATCAGCTTATCTCAGAGATTTTTGTACTCAAAGACATTAAATATAGATAGTCAAATCTTGTGAATAATGTGATCAAATTAAGTTGCATCTCCTATATTAGAATCAATATATCAAGTTGTTTACATAGAATATTCACATAAATATACTTCTATATAAATAAAGCCAAAATTCTAATTATAGAATCGGACTTGGAACAATATTAATATATTGAATCATGAGTAGAATATGATTAAATAATATGGAACTTAAAATTTACAGACCATTGCCAAATATTTTCAAAAAAATAGTCAAGACCACAGGTGTATGGCAAGATAATTATTTAATTCTGCGAGAATTTAAACATTTTCAGCAAGTAGCTATTCTGGCTTTATTATTCTCTATTCTTGCTGCTGCTTTTGAGGGAGTTAGCATTGGTTTATTGCTTCCTTTTTTGCAAAAATTAACTACTCCTAATGCAGAAGCATTTCGGATTGGTATACATTGGTTTGATGTTTGGATTTTAGGAGTTAATGCATCAGCAATTAGTCGTTTATATCGTATATCAATTCTGATTTTATTCGTAACTTGGATCCGTGCAGGATTTAATTATTTAGCACAATTACATACAGAATTGGCTCAATTAAATCTTGGTGATCGTCTCCGCAAACAAATATTTGAACAATTACAATCCTTACCTGTTGGCTACTTTAATAAAAATCGTTCTAGTGAAATTTTAAATACTCTGACTCTAGAAATAGAGAGAATTAAGCAAGGTTTTAGTGGAGCATCATTTTTATTAACTAGAGTATTAACCATTATTGTCTATTTGATATCCATGTTGATTATTTCATGGCAATTAACAATAATGTCAGTATTATTATTTTCACTATTAGGTGTAGGTTTTAAGACCTTGAATGCCAAAATTAGAGAAAAAAGTTTTGGTCTATCAACTGCTAATGGTCAATTTACATCAACAGCAATGGAATTTCTCCAAGGAATTCGTACCGTCCATGCATTTTCTACCCAAGATTTCGAGCGTCAGCGTTATTATCAAGCCAGTGACAATATAGTTAGTGCTTCTAAAAAAGTTGCCTTGATTTGGACTTTAATTAAGCCATTTGCGGAAGGGGTAGCTACTACTGTACTCGTAATTATGATTATTATTGCTTTTAGCAGATATGTAGTTGCTGGAAGTTTACAGGTATCTTCCTTATTGACATTTTTCTTTGTACTATTCCGCTTAGTACCAATTATGCAAGATGTCAATGGGACTATGGCATTTATTAGTACTCTACAAGGCTCAATTACTAATATTCAAAAACTCCTACAAACAGAAAATAAAGTTTATTTTCAAAATGGCTCAATTAATTTTACAGGGTTAAAACAAGGCATAGATTTAATGTCTGTTGATTTTGGTTATGATGGGAAACATTTAGTTTTACAGAATATAACCTTAAGTATTGAAAGAGGCAAAATGACTGCATTAGTAGGAGGGACTGGTGCAGGAAAAACGACTCTAGCCGATTTAATTCCTCGATTTTATGATGTCACCGATGGCATAATTTCTCTGGATGGGGTGGATATCCGGAGGTTAGACATCAACTCCTTACGTAGCAAGATAGCTGTCGTCAGTCAGGATACATTTATTTTCAACGACTCCGTCTGGAATAATATTGCTTACGGAACAATGGGTGCAACGGAAGCAGAAATTAAGCAAGCGGCACATCTAGCCAATGCAATTGATTTTATCCAAGAAATGCCAGAAGGCTTTGATAGTATTTTAGGCGATCGCGGGGTATGTTTATCAGGTGGACAGCGTCAAAGAATTGCAATTGCTCGTGCATTGTTGAAAAATCCAGAAATTTTGATTTTAGATGAAGCAACCAGTGCTTTGGATTCCATGACTGAGAAATTAATTCAAGAGTCTCTGGAAAAATTAGCGATGGGGAGAACTGTAATTGCTATTGCTCATCGTCTTTCTACCATTGCTAAGGCTGATAAAGTCGTAGTCTTAGAACATGGACGAATTATGGAACAAGGTAGTTATCAAGAGTTACTCAAATTACGGGGTAAGCTTTGGCAATATCATAAAACTCAGTATGAGATATAGGGAAGAGGAGGGAAAGAATAAAAGAGTGATGATGATTTCCCTTTGCTCCTTGCGTCCTCTTTTTATCTAAGAAATATTTATCTTGAAATGTAAATTATCAAAGATGGTACCTAATATAGGAATTGAACAGCCTTTAGTTAGTGTTATTATTCCCACATATAACCGTTGTAATTATCTCCAAGCAGCAATTGATAGTGCAATTAAACAAACATATGAAAATATTGAGATTATTATTTCCGATAATTGTAGTATTGATAATACCCAAGATATAGTAGAATCCTTCTTAGATTCCAGAATTAAATATTGGCAACATACCCAAAATATTGGTATGTTTGCGAATCAAATGCACGCCTTTAAAATGGCACAGGGTAAATATATTGCCAGTTTACATGATGATGATATTTGGGAGCCAGATTTTTTAGCAAAGTTAGTCCCTGCTTTAGAAACCTCTCCTAATTTGATTCTTGCTTTTTGTGATCAATACATTATTAATGATGAAGGTAATATTGATCATGTGGCAACAGAAAGATATACAAATGCTTATAAAAGGCATATACTTGAAGCAGGAATTTATCAACAATTCGATCAAATTGGTCTGATCAATAAATCTATTCCCACTGCTGCTGCTTGTGTGATTCGTAAAGATTTGATTAATTGGGATATAATTCCCGCAGAAGTTGAGGGAATGTGGGATTTATACTTAACTTATCTGTGTTGTACTTCTAACTATGGAGCCTACTATTGTCCCGAAAGATTAGCTAACTATAGAGAACATCTATATACAGATACTATGTTGAGTGGACATCGAGATGCTCAAGCCAAAATCCGCAAAGCAAAAAGTGAAATATTTTGCTATCAAAAATTTATGGAAGATAGCAGGCTCAAGGATTTTCATGCATATTTTCAAAAAAAATGGTTAGAGGCTCATACCACTTTAGCAATTGGTTTACTCAGAATTGAACAAGTAAAGGCAGCTCGATACTATATTTGGAAAGCTATAAAAGCACAGGCATTTAATTTAAGAAATTTGGCAACCCTTACTTTGAGTTATACTCCCCGTTCAATTACTAATCAATTACTAGGAGTATCTAAATAAGGGACTTCCAAATAAAAAAATAATCAATCAATTGGAATGCAGGGGAGCAGGGAGCAGGGAGCAGGGAGAGTGAAGCAAGCAGTTCAAGTCCAGAAATTGGGTAATTTATTTTTTGGTGTTCCCTAAGCTTTAATGATCCCCCCTATCCCCTATACCCTATCCTCTACACCCCGTTCATTCTACATATCTTTTCCGCAAGCAAACTGGATTCCTGTATATTCTCTATTTTTTTATCAAAAACAAGACTTTTAAAGTATTCTGAGGTGTTATGTGAAACTATGTATTGTTACCCATAAACTCAAAAAGGGAGATGGACAAGGAAGGGTTAATTATGAAGTAGTTAAAGAAGCTTTAAATCGTAATCATCAATTAACATTAATTGCCAGTGAAATTGCACCAGAAATTCAATATCAGTCAGATATAACGGGTGTTTATATTCCTGTTAAAGGCATTCCCACAGAACTACTGAAAAATTTACTATTTTCCCAAAAAAGTGCTGCGTGGTTACGGCAAAATCGCCAATCCCTTGATGTCATTCAAGTCAATGGTGCGATTACAGTCACCAATGCTGATGTCAATGCTGTACATTTTGTTCACAGCTCTTGGTTAAAGTCACCTGCTCACATTTCCCGTATTCGTCGAGACTTATATGGTGCTTATCAGTGGTTCTATACTGCTGTCAATGCAAATTGGGAAACAAAATCTTTTCAACAAGCTCAAGTGATTGTGGCTGTATCCCAAAAGGTAAAGGAAGAATTAGTCAGTATTGGCGTACCATCCACTAAAATACGAACAATTATCAATGGGGTAGATTTAGAAGAGTTTACTCCTGGTAACACTTCCCGCACTCAATTAGGTTTACCAGAGAATGTACCCTTGGCATTATTCGTCGGGGATATTCGCACAACTAGAAAGAACTTAGATACTATCCTTCATGGTTTGGTAAAAGTCCCCAATCTACATTTAGCAGTGGTAGGAAGTACGGAGGGTAGTCCTTTCCCTCAGTTAGCCGCTTCCTTGGGATTAGAAAAGCGAGTGCATTTTCTGGGATATCGTCGGGATATAGCCGAGATTATGCGGACAGCTGATGTATTCGTTTTTCCTTCTCGTTACGAAGCTTGTACCCTAGTATTATTAGAGGCTATGGCTTCTGGATTGCCTGTAATTACCGCGACTTCTACAGGTGGTGCAGAATTAGTCACATCTGAATCGGGGATAGTTTTACCAGATTGCAATGACATAGATGGTTTAAGTAAGGCTATGTTATCTCTAGTTAGTGATTCTCTGCTTATGGAGAGTATGGGGAAAGCAGGGCGGAGTGTTGCTGAACAACATAGCTGGAAAATCATGGCGCAAACCTATGTAGATTTATTTGAGGAGTTGAATCAAAAATGAAGAATACTGTTCTGATTCCAACTTATCGCCGTCCTCTAGATTTATCATGTTGTCTATTAGCAATTCAGGCACAGACAAAACCAGCTTTTCAGGTAATTGTAGTAGTTCGGGATACGGATCAGTTAACTTGGCAATTTCTGGCAGAATTTGACCCTGGAAACTTACCCTTAGAAATTGTCACAGTCTCAGTTCCGGGGGTAGTAGCTGCGCTCAATGCTGGGCTAGCAGTAGTCAAGGGTGATACTGTTTCCATTACCGATGATGATGCTGCACCCCATCCTACTTGGTTAGCAAAAATTAGCGATCGCTTGATCAATGATACTGGCATTGGTGCCGTGGGGGGAAGGGATTGGATTTATCAGCATAATCAATTAGAAGATGGTTCCCGTGAAGTGGTGGGAAAGGTGCAATGGTTTGGACGAGTGATTGGGAATCATCACCTAGGAGTGGGAGAACCTAGGGAAGTTGATGTGCTGAAGGGAGTAAATATGAGCTTTCGCAGTTGTGCCATTGCTGATTTACGTTTTGATGAGAGAATGCATGGTACGGGAGCACAGGTACATTTTGAATTGGCTTTCTGTTTGGCATTAAAACGATTGGGTTGGAAGTTGATTTACGATCCTCAAATCAGGGTAAATCATTATCCTGCACAGCGTTTTGATGAGGATAAGCGTCAGCAATTTCACCAAGTTGCTTTTATTAATGCTGTACATAATGAAACCTTGGGCTTATTGGAGTATTTTTCTCCCCTAGGAAGGTTAGTATTTCTGATTTGGGCGGTGTTGATAGGAACTAGGGATGGGTTGGGTTTTGTCCAATGGTTACGCTTACTCCTCAGTCAGAGGGGTTTGGCTACCAAGAAATGGTTGGCTTCTGTAGAGGGACGTTGGCAAGGTTTTTGTACTTGGAAGCAATGGGATATGCATCGGGTAAAGTTTTTTGGGTTGTCTCATGCAAAGGACGCATTTAGACACCGGAAGTAGCTTCCTGAAAGGTAGACGCAAAGATTAAGTAGGGTGGGCATTGCCCACCTTACCTTTTATGTTGTAACTAATTTTATACATACGCCATTAAGTATAAATCCTACGATTCAAAATCCAATATTTAAAATCCAAAATCTCAAATTGAATGACTTTTTCCCCTCATTATCCAAATACTAATACTTTTCCCCAGCAGCAATCGACTTTAGGTTGGTTGGCGATTGGGGCGCTTATTTTATTAACAACTGCTTGTACTATTGTTGGTGCTGGCAGCATTATTCGTCCACTCTTTCCTCTGACAACTTTAATTGTTGGCTTGTTTTTATACTTGCGTTATCCGATCCTATATGTCGGTTTTACTTGGTGGATTTGGTTTCTCACTCCTTTGGTACGCCGTCTTGTAGATTATCGTAGTGGTTGGGTAGATCCGAATATTATTCTCCTGGCACCATTTTTAGTGACACTGATTTCTGGTATCACCTTGATTAAATACCTACCCAAATCCTACCGTATGGGTGGTTTCCCCTTTGTAATAGCGATTTTTAGCGTCTGTTATGGGTTTATGGTAGGGCTAATTTATTTTGATAAGATACTAGTCTTTCGCACTACCTTAGATTGGCTCACCCCAATTTTGTTTGGATTCCATTTGTTTGTGAATTGGCGCAACTATCTGCAATATCGGCAAAATATCCAAAATGTCTTTCTATGGGGAGTACTAGTTACGGGTATATACGGTGTTTTGCAATATCTTATAGCACCAGAATGGGATAGATTTTGGCTGATCCAAACTAAGCTTACCACCTTTGGAGATCCAGAACCATTAGGGATTCGGGTATGGAGTACCATGCACTCACCTGGTCCTTTTGCATTAGTAATTATGGCAGGATTAATATTATTGTTCAGCAGTCAACACTTCCTGCGTATTTTTGCTTCCGTGGCGGGTTACTTGGCATTTTTGTTGAGTATGGCTCGCGCTGCTTGGGGAGGTTGGTTGGTAGGAGTAGTTTTCTTACTAACTAATCTCAAACCCAGATTACAAATGCGGTTGATGGTGACTATTTTGGTAATGGCATTGTGCGTAGTACCCTTAGCCAATATTGAACCATTTTCGGAAGTGATTAGCGATCGCTTTGGGACTTTTACTAATATAGAACGAGATCAGAGCTTTAGCGATCGCTCGGACAATTATGAAAAGAATCTCAACATTGCTCTATCCAAGGTGTTTGGTAATGGAATTGGTGGTACTTGGACAGTTGATAGGGATGGAAAGTTAATTGCAATTGTCCTGGATAGTGGTATTTTAGATACGTTTTTTTCTTTGGGTTGGTTTGGTGGAATTCCCTATCTAGGTTCAATTTTGCTGATATTATATGAATTATTTCAAGATAGTGAAGGACGTAGTGATTCTTTTGCCAGTGCTTCCCGCTCTATTAGTGTGGCGATTGTCTTTCAGTTAATTTTTAGTAGTTTGATGATTTCCCTAGCTGGTGTGGTATTTTGGAGTTTTCTCGGCATGGGGATGGCAGCAAAGAAGTATCATCAATATCAACGAGTTTACTTTGAAAAGAAGCAAGATAAATTGATATAATATAAAGTCAAAAAATGTTTAAAATACATACAATTTTAAGGGTATGGTTTCTGCACCCTTACTAACGGGACTTGGACTTTTCTTGTAATTTAGTTTCCACTATATTTTCAATTTTTTCCTCATTCACTTTTTCATCAACTACTTTATTTATCTCGACTGTGAATTCTTCTTTTATCGTTTCTGTGACTTCTTTTTTTACTGCTGTCACCTCCTCATTGACAACATTTTTTATTGTCTGAGTGGTTTTTGTCGCAGCTTCTGTAGCAGCTTCTGTAGCAGCTTTTTTAACTTTTGTTGTTACATCTTTTATTTTTTGCTCCCCTTCTGCTTTTACAGCTTTTACAGCTTCGTCCTTGGATGCTTGAAAGATGCCAAAGAAGGCGGTATTACCTGATAAAGCAACCATGATTGAGATAAAGGCAGTTAATAGAGGATTATTAAATTTCTGTTGATTATCATTTTCTAAATCTAACTTTTCCTTCACTTGTTTGTATATACGATGGGCATATATATCTTCTGTATCTAATTTCTGAAGTAGATGTTTGAGTTCTTGATTTTCCTGATTTAAAGCTGCAACTTCTTTTTCTAAATTAGCCATTCTGTTTAGATTCTCGTCGAATTCAGATGATTGGATATTCTTATCATTCATTTTTTTGATGGGTAAATAAATTTATTTTGGTAGTATTATACACATAATTAACCAAATTATAGCGCTACGCCCAAGTAATAATTTTACTATTCATAGGTTTCAGCCTTCAACAATGTCTTAACATATATGACTAGTGCTATATAATATTTTATTGCAACTATTCATGACAGATAAAAACCTCGACTTATTTAATAAGTCGAGGTTCTATTAATTGCTAACTTACAATTCAAATATGATTGCCATATTTATCTCTGTAATCAGCAGATATTATTGTCAATTAACCTAGATTAACTTTCACAACTTTATTCTGCTCTTCAACTGTTTTAGGCAGTATTAAATTCAAAATACCATCTTTATAATCAGCAGTGACATTAGTATTTTGAATCCGTGTAGAGAGGGGAATTACACGCTGGAATTTACCATAGTAAAATTCACTTCTGGTATTACCATTTTCTTCTGATTTAGTTTCAGACTTACGTTCACCAATGATAGAAACTGCATCCTCTGTAACTTGAATATCTAAGTCTTTGGCTTCTATACCTGGTAGTTCTATCTTGAGACGAATAGCCTCATCCGTTTCTGATATTTCAGCAGCAGGAGTCTTAAAATAATTGTGCAAATCTTTTAAATCTGTAGGGACAAAATCATCAATTAAACGATTAAAACGACGTTCTAGACTATCAATTTCTTTCCAGGGGTTATAACGAACTAACATCATATTTCTCCGTTTATTTATTTCTTAATTGCTAGGTTTAACTTGTTGCTTTAATTATTATCTTAGGGGTAGTTATAAATAGTGCATATTCGGTTTGTATCACTTAATTAATAATGATTGCCGAACCGAGAAATAAATACTATTAAATGTACGGTTAACTGTAAAATTAAAAGTACGGTTAACTCGAAATACTAATATTATGGGAAGTCAAGAAAATTGGGAAAGCACAAGCGATGCAGCCGTCGCCGAAGCCTCTTCCCTCAACTCAGAACAGTATCAGAAAAAGATGCGGCGACGTAAAGAAGTACAAGAAAAACGTATTGCCCAAGCATCACCAAAGAAAGGCTTAATTATCGTCAATACTGGTAATGGTAAAGGGAAAACTACCGCAGCCTTGGGAATGGTATTGCGATCGCTCGGTCATGGGTATAAAGTCGCAATTGTTCAATTTATCAAGGGAGCATGGGAACCCTCGGAAAAAAAGGTATTCGATTTGTGGCAAAATCAATTAGAATTCCATGCTATGGGTGAAGGCTTTACCTGGGAAACTCAAGATCGCGATCGCGATACTGAAAAAGCACTGGCTGCTTGGCAAAAAGCATTAGAGTATATCCGCAACCCAGAATTTCAACTGGTATTATTAGATGAAGTGAATGTGGCTCTGAAACTTGGTTACCTCCAGGCTGAGGAAATTTTAACTGGATTAGAACAAAAGCCTGACGATAATCATGTCATTCTCACGGGTAGAGGTGCGCCACAGGCTCTAATTGACGCAGCTGATTTAGTTACAGAAATGAATTTAGTTAAGCACCCCTTTCGAGAACAAGGGGTGAAGGCACAACCAGGAATAGAATTTTAACCTGCAATTGTAAGAAGTCTCCCACCTACCTGCAAAGAAGGTGGTGAGATGAATTACAAACTAGTCTCTCATGTACGTTTGTACACAACCAAGGATGAAAATCACCTCTGACCGACTCCCGACTCCCCATTCCCCACTCCCCATTTTCAAGTTAGATTTATTCCTTTAACAACAGGTAATATAAACTACCATTACCACCTGTAACGCCAGCTCTCCTACCTGCTAAATAGCCCGAACCCATGAAGTAGTCAACCCTACCTGGAGTCTTAATGGCACTACCAGTGTCTTGATCTAGTACAAAGCGACTTACCCGCCGATATCTCAAGCGTCCGCCATTAGTTGGATAAGGGAAAGAAGCATTGACTATTGCTAGTGCTCCTGGAGGCATGAGAGATTTATCTGTGGCGATGGAACGCTCAGGGGTTACAGGAACCCCTAGACTACCTGTAGCAGGTTTACCATTAGTTTCTTTGAAGAAAACAAAGCGTTCCCATCGAGGGAAATAAGTATTCATTTCCAGGGGATTACTCTTAAAAAAGGCAACTACCTCGGGTAAGGTGAGTTTATTTAACGGTAACTTACCATCCTTTGCCAATTCCTTGCCAATACTTGTCCAAGGGTAGTCTGTCGCACCTGCATAACCAACAGAAGTTGTTTTACCATTAGTTAATTTCAAGGTAGCAGAACCCTGAATATGAACCATATAAGCATCTAAGCGATCGCGGAACCAAAATAATTCCAAACCACTTATAGGACTTTTCTTACCCAGCAAAGCATCTTTTCCTTCTAGCTCTACCCTAGTGGGGTGGGGTGTAGCCCATTGCTTAAAATCCGGTGGTACTCTATACAGTGGATATTTATATTCGGCAGTACGAACCCTACTAGCTTGGTAAACTGGCGCATAGTAGGCAGTAAACTTAACAGTGCCTTTGTTGTCATTACCTACGGATTTATAAAATGTAAACTCGCGGCGCACAGCATCTTGTAATTGAGAAGCTGACTTGGAATTGACTACCAACTGGCGAAAACGTACCAAGCTACGAATTACGCGCTCACGGGTAATTCCCTGAACCGGATAATTATCATAAGCCTGAATTGCCTTCTTCGCTTTTCTCAGATAATACAGACTATTATCAATGGATTTTACCAAAGCCCAGCGATCGCCTGCTTTGCCTTTACCTTGACCACCCCAAAAAATTTGGCTATCCCACCCCAAACAAGCGTGTCGAGGTTTACAATTATTACTCAACGGTAGTATTTTTAGTGGGGGTGGTGTCTCAACTTCCTGTGACTCTTCTGGAAACCGTAACTGTGGTTGAGTCGGTATTGATAGTGGTGGGGACTGCTGAGTTCCCTGTGCTACAGCTGACCAAACTGGGTAAGCCAGGATAGCACCCAAACTCAAAGACAGTAAACCAAGTTTTTTTCTCATATTTTACGTAAATCTTTCTACACTAGAGCTAAATATTGGTTCTACTCGAATTGCCGAAATCCGAGACGGACGCACTACCATATACTCCCCCTGAATGGTTTTTATGGGCACATTAATAAAATCTTCAGAAGTACATTTGGGAACTAGTTCACCACTATACCATTTTTGAAAATCTTGAACATTAGGAAAACGCACTTCTTCGGTATGACCACCTTCTAGGAATAGGTAGACCGCATATTCACTTGGAGTTCTAGGCATAAGATTGAATCATTTACAACATATCCAATCCATTGTTAACCACATTACCCCGGAATGGGAAGAGTAAGTATTCTATACTTGGGAAGATTCAGTACAAGATAAAAATAATGATTTTTTTGTTACTCATACCTATTGTCTAGGACGGTAGTTGAGATGGAAACAGTTCCCAATTTTTGCAAGTCGGTGTGAAGGAGATTTACAGAATTGAAAAGTTGCTGGTGTACCTCATGTGAGTGGGAACTGCTATATTGTTTATTCGCTATATTACTGATTAATTCAGGAGTTAATTTTTCTGGTTCATCCTGTTTGAACTACGGCAGATCCATTAAACAAATAATTTAAATCTTGCTAGTTGGGTTTCAATAGCTTGGGGTAGGATTTTATCTAATTCTTTGGCGTTTTGGAACTGTAAGATTTGTGATGTTGGCCAATCAAAGGGAAACTCACCACTTAATTCCAAACGTTGCATCTGTGCTAAAATTATCTGTTCAGAACGCTTGCTTTCTATGGCATAACCTATTTCCACACAAACATGAGGACTGGGGATGAGAGCCTCATGCTCTTGCTGCTTAATGCTGGTAATTGGTGTGGTATCGGCAATAAATAATAAACTTCTGCGGATTTTCCTCATCATTGTTGAGGATAGACGTAGGGAACCTGACTTGGGGCGATAGGATTCTACTAATTTCAAAGGCAGACGCGATCGCTTATTTAATTTTTCTAAACTTGTTTGCAATCCCTCTCGCAAAGCATCACTAGCTTTACCATGCTCCCCTTGGGAGCAAAAAAATATCGTTGGTTCTAATTGTGCTAATAATGTTTGTTTTGTGAAATAAATTTCATGACTAATCAAATCAATGTTAGCTACGCAGTAGCCGCCGCTACCTTCTATGTAAAACTCAATATTTTCCCCTTCCAAATAACGCCTAAACCAAGTAGATTGCTTCACTTCTTCACTATCTTCGAGAAAGTCTGCTCGCAATCCTGATTTTAATAAGCTTTTTTTACTGACACGAATATCTGGCGGGCGTTTTTCTAACTCCCCAATCGGCTCATAATCCTGAAGATACCATGCCCTCAGAGCAATTATTGACATAAGGCACTGCTTGAATCATCTCGTAGTGTTTAACTGTCTTGTAAGCTTACACCCAGATGTACACTTTAAAACAACAACACCCAAGCTCTACTAGCTGAGTTATTTCCTCTCATAATTCATTCTAGCCAGGGATGCCTTTGTAATTTAACTTCTGTGAAGATGTTAAACAAATCAGTGACATTGCCCCCTGATTGTCAGAGTGAGGAAATATCAACCCTCGAGATGGGTGTTGTTTTTTGTCTACGAGACAGATTTGAATTAAACAGTGCTTTTACCTCTTTATTAACTAAAATTGCTACTGTATGTATCTGCCAGGGAGGCTTTTTCATCGCCTCAATTATTAATTTATCACACCAGAATCATTAAGGTTATTGTTGCAACTAAAGTTTACTCAATAATTCTAGTACTGACATATTTACCCAGTGCTAAAAGTCTTATCTGGTCTACTTTTAGGCATCTTTGATTAAATTGGTATATCACTAATAATCCTACATATTAATTGTGAGTAATTACTCACAATTAATTAAGTTTATCAAGCCATTAGTAATTAAATATTGTGATACATTAATAATTAAAAACCTAACTTTTCTAAGACTGCCTTAGTAGACACAATATGTTTATTTAAACCCAATTCTTGGGGGCTAACTCCCAAAGCGAGAGCAACCAACTGTGGCAGATGCAAAACTGGTAATCCTAATTGTTGACCAATTACCTTTTCCACCTCTGGTTGGCGGGAATCCAAATTGAGGTGACATAAGGGGCAGGGAGTTACAATACAATCAGCCCCAGATGCGATCGCTTCTTGGATGTGCATACCTGCCATTTGAAAAGATTGGGTAGTCGCATAACTAGAAAGGGGCCAACCACAACATTGAGTCCTTCCCTGGTAATAAATTGGTGTGGCACCCAGAGCCCGAAATACATTTTCCATAGCTTGTGGATTAAACCGATCTTTCTCTGGTACAGATTTTTGTGTACGCAGTAAATAACAGCCATAAAAAGCAGCACAATTAAGACCAGTTAATTTCTGACTTACCCGTTGTTGAATTTCTTCTAAACCGTAATCTTGAACTAATGCATAGAGGAGATGCTTAACTTCTGTACTTCCCCGATAGGGCAAACAACCTTCTTTTTTGAGTAAATTGTTGACCTGTTCAAAATAAGCAGGTTCATCTTGCTGACAAGCCTTAAGACGCTCATCAACATGACCAATTACACCTTGGCAAGTACTGCAATGGGTAAGTAAAGGTAGATTTAATTCTTCAGCCAGAGCAATGTTACGAGCATTAACCGTATCTTCTAACAGTTGGGAATCTTCTTTAAAAGTGCCAGAACCACAGCAAGATCCTTTCTTTAATTCGATGAGCTCAATTCCTAAAGCTTGAGACAAGGCAACTGTAGACTGGTGCAGTTCCCCACAAGCTCCTTGAGCAACACAACCAGGAAAATAAGCATATTTTAGTGTGTGGGATAGCATAGGACATAATTAATTATGTGTATTTACAGAATTTAGCAGAAATTGATGAACCAAGAATCAGTTCATCTCAAGTGGTGTGAAGTTCAAACTTGATATCATCATGGTGAATGTGAACTATTAACTGATAGAAACAGGTGAAGATTTTCTAGAAGAAAATCCCTTGACTATATACGGAGGAGCACCCTTAAGGATAAGATGTATATGCTCAAATTCATGTCACCCTGAAGAAGTCAACAATAGCAAATGGTTGAGGTATTTAATCTATGAGCAAAGATAGTATTTTGAAAAAGGTACAAGAAATCGTCTCCGAACAATTGAGTGTTGACTCTGGGGAAGTGAAACCAGAAGCCAACTTTGCTGATGATTTGGGAGCTGACTCTCTTGATACAGTTGAATTGGTAATGGCTTTGGAAGAAGAGTTTGAGATCGAAATTCCCGATGAAGACGCTGAAGGTATTACCACTGTTCAACAAGCCGTAGATTACATTGCAGATAAAGTGCCTGCGTCTGCCTAAAAATGTATTGAGGATGAATTGGGATTCAGGATGTTATCTAACTCCAGTCCCTAGTTCTCACTCCTTAAGTTCCTGTTTTGTTTTGCTTGCATCTAAAGCCACCATTAACTGAATCATGACAGATCTGAAACGTAAACGCGTTGTTGTAACTGGTGTTGGCGCGATTACACCGATTGGTAACACACCAACAGAATATTGGGAAGGATTAATCAACGGACGCAATGGCATTGGTGAAATCACCAGGTTTGATGCGTCCAACCATGCTTGTCGCATTGCTGGTGAGGTGAAAAACTTCGACCCCCATGACTACATGGATCGAAAACAAGCCAAACGCATGGACAGATTTTCCCAATTTGGTGTGTCAGCAGCAAAACAGGCTGTGGCAGATGCACAATTAGTAATTAATGATTTGAACGCCGAACAAGTTGGTGTGATGATCGGTTCTGGCGTTGGCGGCATTAAAGTCCTGGAAGATCAACAAACGATCTACCTGAATCGGGGAGCAGATCGTTGTAGTCCGTTCATGATTCCCATGATGATTGCCAATATGGCGGCTGGGTTAACGGCAATTCATACGGGAGCAAAGGGCCCCAATTCCTGCCCTGTCACAGCTTGTGCGTCCGGCTCTAATGCCATTGGAGATGCTTTTCGCCTGATCCAAGGAGGATACGCCCAGGCAATGATTTGCGGTGGATGTGAAGCAGCAATTACACCTTTGTCTGTGGCTGGTTTTGCTGCGGCTAGGGCACTTTCTTTTCGCAATGATGACCCCAGCCATGCCTGTCGTCCTTTTGACAAAGAACGTGATGGATTTATCATGGGTGAAGGTTCGGGAATTTTAATTCTAGAAGTATTGGAATATGCCTTAAGTCGGGGTGCCAGGATTTATGGGGAGATAGTGGGCTATGCTATGACCTGTGATGCTTATCACATAACTTCCCCAGTACCTGGAGGAGAAGGAGCAGCTAGGGCAATGTCACTAGCACTGAAGGATGGAGGCATATCTCCAGAACAGGTTAGTTATATTAATGCCCATGGTACTAGTACTCCAGCCAATGATGCCACGGAAACCTCAGCTATCAAAAAAGTTTTAGGGGAACATGCTTATAAAATAGCTGTAAGTTCGACTAAGTCGATGACTGGCCATTTATTGGGTGGTTCGGGTGGTATTGAAGGGGTAGCTACCATACTAGCGATCGCTAATGACCAGATCCCTCCTACAATTAACCTGCAAAACCCCGATCCAGAATGCGACCTCGATTATGTACCCAGTACTAGCCGTTCCCAAAAAATTGATGTGGCGTTGTCCAATTCCTTCGGTTTTGGAGGTCATAATGTGACCCTAGCATTTAAAAAATATCTCTAGAATTTTGAGATTTAAAATTTTTAATTTTCCATTTGTGATACCAAATCGCAAATGGTTTCCAATTAATTCTACTCCCACTTAATTGAACAGAAACATCGTTACTACATTACTATTTTGCAGCTAGCCGCCAAGGGTAATTTTGCCCACAACGAAGAATGTATAGCCTTGTGGGCATTAAAGAAAAGTCCAGCCTGAGGTCAACGATTTTCCACTCCCCATTTTCAACTTAGAAAGCATAAAAGCTTATTTATAGTACTACGCTTTAAGGTTAGGACAAATTGAGAAGCTAAAATCCAGATATAACCAGCTTTCCACTCCTGACTTGAAAATAGGGGTTAGGTGGAGCGGGGTTGGGAGATAGAGAAGAGTTATTTTCATCTGGACTGCCTTCTGCTTATATATGGAAAGCTTTCTGTTGATAATTCCAGGTTGGTTGATTTGCCCCTTGTTGTAATAGTATGAAACAAAGCCACTGATGCAAGTCATTTCAGCAGTGGACTTTTCACCGACTCTTGTGCAGTCACCTACTATTCAGTAAACTGATCCGTAAATGGAAACCTGATTGAGCTGAAGTTTATATATGAAATCATTGGCATTGATTTCGTTGTTATATAAGCTAAAAGCCAAACTATATCAGCATTTCTGTGATATTGAGTTTAATTTATGGACAAGTCTAGTAGTTAATTCTCACTTCTTGAGACTAACTTCAAAGAAGTAGGAAAAAATATGTATCATTCCCATGATGGGAATCAGAAGATAATTCGGTGTTTACAATGCATCAAAATAATTATCTTAGCTATTTCCTCTGTACTGGAATTGATACCTCTCCCTGAGTTTCTGCCTTGCTCGAGACAGGTGACGATTCAAAATTAGTTGTCAAATCAACTAATTTTGTGGGGTGAGACACCATAGAATAAATGTTAGACCATATCACTACCCTAATTCAAAGCATTCACGGCTGAAATGTCATGATTATCAGCCAGAGAGACATTGAACCAAGTTAGTGGATATCTAAATACAAAAAACTCAGATTCTCTGGCTTGCCGGTCAACAAGTACCAGTGGGATGATGAGAATAATTAGGTGGGGAAAATCTCTAAATTACCCCAACAATAAAGCTCAAATAGTGCTAACCCGTCGTTAAAAACAATCTGATTATGGCTGTTGCAACCCAATCCCTTGAAGAACTGTGTATTAATTCGATTCGCTTTTTAGCAATCGATGCCGTAGAAAAGGCAAAGTCCGGTCATCCAGGACTACCAATGGGCGCAGCACCAATGGCATTTGTGCTGTGGGATAAATTCATGCGGTTTAATCCCAAGAATCCCAAGTGGTTCAACCGCGATCGTTTTATCCTATCTGCCGGTCATGGTTGTATGTTGCAGTATGCCCTACTGTACTTGACTGGTTACGATAGCGTCACTATAGAAGATATTAAACAGTTCCGCCAATGGGGTTCTAAAACCCCCGGACACCCAGAGAACTTTGAAACAGAGGGTGTAGAAGTAACTACCGGACCCTTGGGACAAGGTATTGCCAATGGGGTCGGTTTAGCAATGGCGGAAGCACACCTGGCAGCAAAGTTTAATAAACCCGATGCCAAAATAGTTGACCACTACACCTACGTAATTTTGGGTGACGGTTGCAATATGGAAGGTGTTTCGGCTGAAGCTTGTTCTTTTGCAGGACACCTGGGATTAGGCAAACTCATCGCTCTCTACGATGACAACCACATTTCTATCGACGGTTCCACTGATATCGCCTTTACGGAAGATGTGAGCAAGCGTTTTGAAGCTTATGGTTGGCACGTTCTCCATGTTGAAAATGGTAATACTGATCTAAATGCGATCGGCAAAGCCATTGAAGATGCTAAAGCTGTCACCAATAAACCCACCATGATTAAGGTGACAACCACCATTGGTTATGGTTCTCCTAATAAACAAAATACCGCCGGTGTTCACGGTGCAGCCTTGGGTGGAGATGAAGTCAAAGCAACTCGCAGTAATCTAAATTGGGAACACGAGCCTTTTGTAGTGCCTCAAGATACTCTCGACCATATGCGGAAAGCCATTGAGCGTGGTGCAACATCAGAGGCTGAATGGAACCAAGCTTTTGCTGACTATAGCAAAAAATATCCCCAAGAAGCTGCTGAATTTGAGCGTTACGTTACTGGTAAACTTCCCGATGGTTGGGACAAAGTATTACCTGAATATACTGCTGAAGATAAAGGATTACCCACCCGTAAGCATTCAGAAGCCTGCCTCAACAAGTTAGCGCCAATCTTGCCTGAATTAATTGGTGGTTCTGCCGATTTAACCCACTCCAACTTAACTGAGATTAAGGGCTTCGGTGACTTCCAAAGTGGACATTATGAAAATCGTAATGTCCACTTTGGTGTACGGGAACATGGTATGGGCGCAATTTGTAATGGTATGGCGCTCCACGGTTCAGGATTAATTCCTTACGGTGCCACATTCTTGATCTTCACAGATTACATGCGTGCTGCCATCCGCTTGTCTGCTCTTTCCCAAGCTGGTGCTATTTGGGTTATGACTCACGACTCGATTGGACAAGGAGAAGATGGTCCAACTCACCAACCAGTAGAAACATTGGCTTCCCTGCGTGCAATTCCCAACCTAACTGTGATTCGTCCCGCAGATGGAACCGAATGTTCTGGTGCTTACAAAGTGGCGATCGCCAGAGCTAAACAAAATGCACCCACCTTGTTGGCATTTTCTCGTCAAGCTCTCCCTAACTTTACACCTACTTCCATTGAAGGAGTAACTAAGGGTGCATATACAGTAGTAGATTGTCAAGGTACACCTGAATTAATTTTGATTGGTACAGGTTCCGAATTAAATCTCTGCATCACTGCTGCTGAGAAATTGGCAGGGGAAGGCAAGAAAGTGCGTGTAGTTTCCATGCCTTCTTGGGACTTGTTTGAAGCACAGGACGGAGCTTACAAAGAGTCCGTGTTACCAACAGCTGTTACCAAGCGTTTATCTGTAGAAGCTGGTGTTAGCTTTGGTTGGCATAAGTATGTAGGAACTGGAGGTGATACCGTGAGTATCGATACCTTTGGTGCTTCTGCTCCTGGTGGTACTTGTATGGAGAAATTCGGCTTTAGCGTTGATAATGTGTTAGCTAAAGCTAAAGCTTTATTAGGTTAGATTCGTTTCTCCGCTCGAACAGTGAGCGTAGTCAAACTGCTAATTAGCAACAGAATAATTTGACTTTTTGGGTGGGTTGAAAGACCTGCCCTTTTTTGATGTTTATGATGCTACATAAAACTAATCCAATAAATATGAGTTTTCTCTATTTAGTAAGAATAGTGCTGAAGACGAATAAGCTTTTTTGAATGCCATTGCATAGGGTGTTATGCAGAAAAATTCCATCCAATCCTCTCTCTCGTAAAGGATAGTTATACGGACAGATTCTGTATAATATCCAGATAAGGACATAAAAAAGAAGTTTTCCGTATAATAAGTAGTTAGGCTTCATCATTATTCGGCATAAAAAATTAAAGCTTCAAGCCTTAATTTAAAATAAATCTCATTTTAGAGAATAATCTCAAAATAGAGATATTGTTGAATACACTTATTGCCGACTCAAAATATCAATGTTATGTTTAAGACAATAAATGAATATTTTCTATATTAAGCAAACTTTATTTAGGGATGTTTAATTTTATATTTAAAGGTCTTACGAAAAAACTAGAACGTTCTTTAAATCATAGTTCTACTCATTTTGCAGAGAAGAATCGTAAAGAAATAAGCAAATTGTTTGATAAAAAAGTATATCCTCTTGCCGATAAGTTGGACTATATAGCAAAAAAAAGAATAGAAAAAACTTTAAATGGGTTAGATGAGTTAGAACATCAAACAAAAAACGATATTAAATATTTAATCGATCACACCGATAAAAAAGTTAGTCAAAATATCCAAGAAATTGACACAATACGTCGGGAAATAATCAGTGATTTACGTGAAACAATAGGTGAAGCAGATTATTATTTAGAGAATCGCATAAATCAAATTACATTATCAATCATGGAAGGTGTCTCTTCTATAGAAACAGTTACTAATAACGCTTTTGCACAAGCAAATTTTCTAGAAGAGAGAATATTTCAAGATGCTAATCAAATAATTGATCAACTTAACGAAATTATTGGTGGAGAAACTGAAATAATCAGGAATGAATTAAAAAAGATTTTAGCTCACTCTTTGCCAAATCCATTTGATAAGTGTAGACGGACACTCAAATTAGAAACTAAGCCAGGGATGATGTTATCTGATATTGAATTATATAGATTAACTGAGTGTTATGAATTAAATAAAATTGATGAAAAAACTCAGATAAATGAAATTTTGCAAGTTTATGGGCAGTTACAATTGAATGCCACAAGAATGGCTTATTTAGCGAGAAATTCCCCAGAACTAAAACGTCAAGCAGTCGCGGATTGGATTCATTATGGAATTCTATGCGAATTTTGGCGAAATACAGTTAATACCTATCAATTAGAAGATAGCCACATTAATATTTTATTGCCTTCTGATTAAATAGAAAAACAATTTTTAAATTTAATTAATGATATTTTTAAAATAAAAAAATGAAACTCAGTAATAATCAAACACCATTAAGTTATTTTGAACAAGCGATCGCAGAATTCAGAAAAACTCAGGAAGAGTTGCAAGCAGAACTAGAAGAGTTGAGAAAATTTAAACAAGACTATATTAAATTAGCCGAACAATTAGAATCCACAAATCAAGAATTACAAGCTGTAAAAACTGAATTGGGAGATATTAAAGCAGAATCTCAACAAGTTAATCAAAAAATGGAATCATTAGAGCATCAAAATCAACAAAATATTGATGCTGTCAAGACTGAGATTGAAAATGGTTCTATTGTTGCGAAAAAAGCGGTAATGCTTAGAGGTGTGGATGACAAGCATTGGATAGGATTTTATAGACTGGACGCTGTTAATCATCATTGCTTGGGAGTATGGAAAAGCCGCAATAAAACTTGGCATGATGATATTAGAGTTAAAGCATCATTTTTCCTACGTGCTAGAGATAGTAAGCATTGGATGGGGTGTATTGGTAGCCGTAACAGTTATGATGTTTTTCAAGTATGGAAATCAGATAATAGTTGGCAGTCAAGTGTTAGAGTTAGAGCAGCACGTCATATATATAAAGGTTGAGGGGTAAGGTGGGCAGTGACAACTCGCCTTTCTTACTTCAGCGATCGCCACAAATTACTACAATAAAGCTCGCAGGCTGTAAAATAAGAAGCCGATGAATTTTAGTCCAATCGCAATCCCTGGTAGTCAAACCCAACAGAAAAAATGATACAAATAGAGACTATTTAAACAACAAAATGCCTAATTATCTGTCAAAAAAATAAAGCTTCAAGCTTTAATATAAATCTCATTAAACTGCTAATTAAAAGAGTGCCTAACAAACTTCCTGGGTAGGCAGTTTAGCCGTTTTTTATAAGGGTTCATGAATAATTTAGGTTAGGCTAAAATTAGAAGGCTGACTTGAAACGAGGACAAGCCAATGGCAGTTCGACAACCCCACTACAGCAAAGAAGAGTTTGCTAGACGTGGTGATGAGATTTATGAGTCGCAGGTGCGTCAGCAAGTTGAGAAAGGTAATAACGGCAAGATTGTGGCGATCGACATCGAAACCGGAGATTTTGAAGTCGATAAAAGCGAAATTGCGGCTTGTGATCGCCTCGAAGCTCGTCGCCCAGATGCTCAAATTTGGATCATTCGCATTGGTTATCGCCATGTTCGTCGATTCGGCGGGCGTAGCCGGAGAACTGCATGATTACTGGGTTCGTGAATGTTGAGTTTGAGCCGATTATTCCACTCTCAATTCGTCGTACTGATAGCAAGGTTTTTACACAAGATGCGATCGTCGACACAGGATTCAACGGTTGGCTTTCCCTACCTCCCGATTTGATTGCTGAATTGAACCTGAAATGGAAGAGGCGAGGTCGGGCAATTCTCGGAGATGGTAGTGAGTGTGTTTTTAATGTTTACGAAGCGGTTGTCGTTTGGGATGACACCTTGCTCACCATTCCAGTAGACGAAGCTGATTCAGAACCACTCGTTGGAATGTCATTGATAGAAGGGTATGAGCTAAAAGTGCAGGTTTTTGAAGGTGGTCGTGTCGAGCTCCGCAAAGTCAACACGGTATAATGGGGTCTTTAAACAAATAAAAACACACCAAAAAAGCGATCACTCACCCTAACAGGAGTAAGGTAGACTCGCCTTTGTTAAGTCAGCGAGCGCCACCACTGCTGAAGTAAGAAGGTGCGCGTGGTTTCCATGCCTGCTTGGGAACTGTTTGAGAAACAAGATGGAGCTTATAAAGACTGT
>NZ_FYBH01000176.1 GCF_900185595.1 Calothrix rhizosoleniae SC01 | reverse complement strand
TTATAGCAATGGACATATCGGTTAGGACAATATTGTTCTACTCAAAAACTGTCAACCATCAACTAACAACCACCAACCACCAACCGCCAACCACCAACTAACAACTATCAACTAACAACTATCAACTATCAACTATCAACTATCAACTATCAACTGAAAAACGTCCTAAGCATAATGGCGACTGCCACATATCCAATCTTTGAGATTGCATAGGTATATTACTATCATTGCAATAAATATTTACTCTTGTTTACATACTGCTTGGTATGTAAAATAGGGATATAGTTTAATATTTCAGTATTTACCAGAGACACAAGGCGTAAAATCAAAATCCCTCAATTTTGTCGGGATTTACGCCCCCGTGTCACTAAAATGGACTATTTGCATAAATCAAACAATTAAAATGACAACATTGGTGAATGTAGAGACTAAAGAAACTAGAAAAAAACTATTAGAAACAGCTTTAAATCTAATCTGGGAAAATAACTATGAGTCTGTGGGAATTGCTCAAATTTGTGAACAAGCAGGAGTAACAAAAGGTGCTTTTTATCATTATTTTCAATCGAAAGCAGATTTAGTTACCGCCGCATTTAGAGAATATTGGCAACAAATTCGTCTAGAAATGGATAGGGTATTTTCATCCCAAAATACACCCTTAGAAAGAGTTGATTTATATTGTCAGATGCTAATTTCTAAGCAACAGATGCGGGAATTGCAGACTGGTCATGTTCTGGGTTGTCCATTTATCTCCAGTGGACAAAATACCCAGGAGAAACAACTCAAACAACTTGCTGTCAGTACTGTTGAAAATATACTCAAGTATTTTATTTCCTTAATTAATGATGCCCAACATGAAAACCTAATTAGTAAAGAAGTGAATGCTGAAGATTTAGCCCGTTATATGTATGAATTTATTCAAGGTGTATTGATATTAGCAAGGGTTAAAAATGATTTGCAAATCATCAAAAATGATTTGCAGCCAGGAATACTCAGGATTTTAGGTCTATAAACGGCTACTTTGTAGTTTGATATTTTTCAATATGACATACCAACTAGTATAAATGTTGGTTTCAGATTATTTGTTTGTCCTCCAAAAGATTAAGATATATAAAGTCATGCAAGAGTCTACACCGTCAGATACAACTGTAGAGAATCAAACAGATAATTTTCGAGAAAACAATGAAACAGATGTAATAGAGAATACCCCAGAACCAGAAAGACCTCCAAAATCATGGTTGTGGACTTTGTTGATTATTTCTGTCGCAATTAACGGAGTTACTCTGTGGCAAATGTTTTCCTCAACATTACAAACCAGTGAACCAGTTGCGGTTGCTGCCAAGGCTCCTCCCCCAAAAGCAGTAAAAGTGACAAATTTGAATAGTGGAAATACGAGACAGAAAATACAGCTTTTAGGACAAGTAGAATCACCACAGCAAGCTACTATCCGTTCCCAGACGGAGGGAGTGATTAAACAAGTGCTGATGCAAGCAGGTGATCAGGTCAGTCCTGGAAAATTAATCGCTGTCATAGATGATACTGACCAAAAATTGGCATTAACTCAAGCCCAAGCCCAACTTGCACAGCAGCGCAATCAACTGGCGCGGTTAGAAGTGGGTACACGCCCAGAGATTATTGCTCAACGTCAAGCTACGGTTAGTTCAGCCCAAGCAAGGGAACGGGAAGCCATAGATAACCTAGAACGTCGCACTGAATTAGTCAAACAAGGAGCGATCGCTGAGAGATTATTAGTAGAGGCTCGGACTGCGGTTGATGATGCCAGGGGAGCCAGATTAGCTGCGGAAGCGGAATTAGCAGAAGCCAAAGCTGGTCCGACGAGGGAAGAAATCGCCGCTCAACAGGCAAATGTTGCAGCTGCGATCGCATCTGTAAATCAGGCGAAGTTAGCCTTAGACAGGACTCGTATCCGTGCGGTTTCCGGTGGTGTAGTTTCCCAAAGAAAGGTGAGTCCGGGGGATTACGTAGAAAGTAATAGTGAAATAGTTAATTTAATTGCAGGGGATAGATTAGATATTTTCTTGGAATTGCCAGAAAAAATTAGCGGTCAAGTCACACCAGGGATGAGGGTGGAATTAATTGCCCGTGCTTTGCCTCAATGGCGGGAAAATGCCACCATTAGCGGTGTGGTTCCCTCTGCTGATACGGCATCGAGAAGGCAACGAGTAAGGATAAGACTTGATACACCGCCCTCAGGTTTATTACCCGGTATGGCAGTTACAGGGAATTTAGAATTAGGTAATCAGAATCAAGGTTTAGTTGTATCCCGTGATGCTCTGACTCGCAGGGGTAATCAATGGCTAGTGTTTGCTGTAGAAGACGGTAAAGCCAAGAAAATTACAGTGGAAATGATTGCAGATATGGGTGAAAAAGTGGCAATTTCTGGTACCGGTTTGCAGCCAGGTCAGTCTGTAGTTTTGCAAGGTGGAGATGGTTTAAAGGATGGGGCAGCTGTCAAGTTAGTTGATGGTTAGTGATTGATAGGGGAGGATGGGTGGATGGCAAATTTTGAGAGTTTAAGGGTTTATCAATTGGCGGAAAAGCTCGCAAATGAGATTTGGCTGGTGGTAATGGAGTGGGATTGGTTTGCCAAAGATACTATAGGTAAGCAAATTGTTCGTTCGGCGGACAGCATAGGAGCCAATATTGCGGAAGGTAATGGTCGTCACAACCTAAAAGATAATCAACGCTTTGTGAAGATTGCTAGAGGCTCTTTAAATAAAACTAGACATTGGCTCAGACTAGCTTACAGACGCAATCTCTTGACATCAGAACAAATAGCTGGACTAAAGCATCTTATAGATGATTTATCACCACAACTAAATGCTTATCTCAATTCCTTCACCAAGCGAACTAACAAATAACAACCACCAACCACCAACCCACAACCACCAACCACCAACCACCAACAGCCAACAACTAACAACCACCAACTATCAACAATAACATCATGAGCTTAATCAAAACCGCCGTTCGTTGGCGACACGGAACCTTTGTATTATTTTGTATCCTCGCCCTATTCGGGGCTTTGTCTCTGTTAAATTTACCTTTAGAGTTAATACCGGGAGGAGAACGTCCAGAGATTTCCATTTCAACAACCTATTCCGGTGCAAGTCCCAATGAAGTTGAGGATTTAATTACCCGTCCCATTGAAGAACGACTGGAAGAGGTGCAAGGGATTCAAGAAATCACCAGTCGTAGTTCTGCGGGTGTCAGTAGTATTAATTTGGAGTTTGAATGGAATAGTGATATCAATCAGCGTTTGGTTGATGTCTTAAATAAGCTGCAACAAGTGGAAGCTCTCCCAGAAGAAGCGGGAGAATCGGACGTGGAGGTGGTTAGCGGTAGCAGTAGACCAATGATGTGGGTGATTCTCACTCCCAAACCCGGTTTTACTGCTGATATTAACCATTACCGGGATTTGCTGGATGATGTGATTGTCCCCCGATTCCGACAAGTCCAGGAAGTTGGTCAGTTTCTCGTTTCCGGTGGTTTGGAGCGGGAAGTGGAGATAATTGTTGACCCCAAGGCTTTATCTGACCGGAATTTGACAATTGGTGATGTTGTCAATGGTCTACGTAGCAATAACCGGGATATTCGCGGTGGTCCTTTGGTGTTAGGAAGACGGGAATATCGGGTCAGGACAATTAGCCGTTCTACTAATATTAAACAACTGGAAGATTTTGTGTTACGCCGTGACGAGTCGGGAACCGTATTTTTACGGGATGTGGCTCAAGCCAGAATCGGTAGAAAAATTCAAGACAGGGCTTTGCTCCGGGATAATGAACCTGCGGTTGGGGTGGGGATTATTCGTCAAACTAGTGGTAATGTTCCCAAGATTTCCCAGGGAATTCGTCAGGCTTTGGTGGAGTTAGAAGCACGCTTTGACCGAGAAAATGAAGGGATTACCTTTGATATTACCTATGATGAGAATAACTATATCAATGATTCGATCTCCTTTGTCCAGGGAAATTTAACTGCGGGAGCGATTCTAGCGGCAATAATTTTATTACTGTTTCTTGGTTCTCTGCGGACGGTAGCAGTGATTGCAATTACCATCCCCAGCACCCTAATTACAGTTTTTATCGTATTTATGGCATTGGGGCGATCGCTAAATGTGATCAGTTTAGCTAGTCTAGCCTTTGCAGTGGGGATGGTAGTAGATAATGCTATTGTTGTCCTAGAAAACGTTTTTAGCCACATGCAGCAGGGTAAATCACCTGTTAAGGCTGCCATTGAAGGGACGGAAGAGGTTGGGGGAGCAATGCTGGCTTCAACTTTAACCACTGTGGCTGTATTTGCACCCATTGTCTTGGTGACGGGGGAAGCGGGACAATTATTTGTTGATATTGGGATTGGGTTGTCTGCTTCTGTCTTATTTTCCCTGTTTGCGGCTTTGACTCTAGTCCCCATGTTATCGGGGTTATTCCTCAACCGTGACGAAGCTGAGAATATGTTGCAAGGAATGGGGAATAATAGTACTACTATCAATCCCTTGGAGTTAGCATCAGACCGGATTATTCTTAATCCCCAGCCCAGGAAAACAATATTTGCTTGGTTAAATCTCTTCGTTTCCCGTATATCTCAAACCTTCCTATTTTTCCAACGGCGATTAGAACAAATATTACTCAAGAGTGTCAGTTGGTCTTTGGGAAGAAAACGCAAGGGTAGACGTTTCGTTGTCCTGGCAATTCCCATTATCCTAATATTTGTAAGTTTCCAACTACTTCCCCCAGTTGATTACTTACCCGAAGGAAATCGTAACTTAGTATTGTGGTTAGCAGAACCCTTTCCTGGCACAAGTATACCGGAAGCCATCAATCTTTCCCAGGAACCAAGGAATTTTGTCAGCCAGCAACCAGAAGTAATGCGGACTCTGTACATCCAAAGACCAGGTTTAAAAACGATCGCGGCTTTTGTTAAACCAGAATTAGCTACGGGTAATACTATGGACAGCATGGTTGCTAGGCTGCGTCGAGCCGGTGCAAATTTCCCTGGTTATCGATTTATGGTTCCCATTCGGGCTTCAATTTTCCGCGATCCTGGTAAGGAATTTGAAATTAATATTATCGGTCAAGATCTGGAAGAATTGCATAAATTGCAACAGCAGTTAATACCCAAATTACGGAGATTAAATGGAGTGCAAAATGTTCGTTCTAACTTCATCACTGGCGCGCCAGAACTACAAGTAGTTCCCAATCGTACCCGTTTGGCAGAAGTAGGACTTTCAGAAAGGGAACTGGGGTCAATGGTAGAAGCAGCATTAGGGGGTTTACGAGCCTCCAAATTTACCGATGGGAAGCGGGAATTAGATGTGACAGTGGAATTAGAAAATACCTCCGTCAAAAACCCAGAACAGTTGCGTCAATTACCCCTGTATATCGGTAATGGTCAGCAGGTACAATTGGCAGATGTGGCAGATGTGGTGGAAACCACCGGACCAGATACCATCAATCACGTTGATTTGGAACGTTCCATTACCATCACCGCCAGTATCTCTAGGGAAGCCCCCTTGGGCGCTTTAATCAACCAAACGGAAGCGGAAATTCTTCCACCTTTGCGTGCATCTTTACCATCTGGTTTCCGCGTCGAACTTGCGGGTTCCGCAGATGTATTATCGGAAACCTTATTTCAATTAGGCTCTACCTTTGTTTTATCCCTGGTTATCACCTACTTACTCCTAGTCGCCCTCTATCGCTCCTTTACCTTCCCTGTTTTAATTATGGTCACAGTACCCATGGGAATATCAGGGGCACTGTTAAGTTTAATACTCGCCAATTCTATTCCCGGTGTAGTGGTTCCCTTGGATATGATTACAGGGTTGGGATTTGTAATTTTAACGGGGATAGTGGTCAACAATGCAATTTTATTAGTTGATCGCTCCCTACAATTACAGCAAGAAGGGAAGAAATACGATGATTCTCTATATTTAGCAGTTAAAGACCGTTTACGACCCATTTTTATGTCCGCAGCAACCAGTGTCATTGGCATGTTACCCCTAGCTGTTGTCCCTGGAAAAGGTGCGGAACTATATCAAGGATTGGGAATTGTTCTGACTGGAGGTTTAGCTTTTTCGACAATTTTGACACCTACAGTTGTCCCTGCGTTAATGGGTTTATTACGTGATTTTACTGGAGCTAAAGTATCCCAATCCCAATCTAGTACTGTCGAAATAGTTAATTATGAAGTGAAAACGGGCACAGGCAAATACAACCAAAATTAATCAGGCTTTAGCCTGTGGTTTCCCATCTTTTTAGAATCCCCTCACTTTCAGGCAGGGGAGCAGTCAAATAAATTATTATATTAGCAACGCATTGTGTGAATAAAAAACGACTCTTGTCGCACAGGGGTTTTGAACTTTTTCCCAAATCATAATTTGGAGAGTATAGACACTGTTACAAGGGTTTCAGTAGTCAATTAATACCAGACGTATTAGCAAATAGTCAACATAATCCTAGACATACAATATGGCTCGTACTACATCTACCATGTTACCTTTAGGTACTTCCGCACCAGATTTTCACCTGCCAGATGTGACAACTGGTAAAACAATCTCTCTGTCAAGCTTTACCAATAAAAAAGCTCTTTTGGTAATGTTTATTTGTCGCCACTGCCCATTTGTAAAACACGTACAATCACAATTGGCACAACTGGGTAAAGATTACGAAAATACTGATTTGGGAATCGTGGCTATTAGTGCTAACGATGTTAATAATTATCCAGGTGATGCTCCCGATTTATTAAAAATAATGGCAGCAGAATTAGATTTTAAATTTCCCTTGTGCTATGACGAAAGCCAAGAAACCGCGAAAAATTATACCGCAGCTTGCACCCCTGACTTTTTCCTTTTTAATCAGGAGCGCCAACTAGTATATCGGGGACAATTGGATGATAGTCGTCCTGGTAACAATCAACCCGTAACTGGTAAAGACTTACGTGATGCTATTGATACTATATTGGCTGTTCAAGTAATTACCAAGGAGCAAAAACCCAGTATTGGTTGCAATATTAAATGGAAACCAGGTAATGAACCCAGTTATTTTGGTTAGGAACTTGGATTGATTAAATTACAATCAGATTTGTACTTTATACCATTTCTCTAAATCCTGGCTACAGATCATTCTCCCCCTGCTCCCTGCTCCCTGCTCCCTGCTCCCTGCCCCCTGCTATCCATGTGTAGCTTTATTTTGGAGAATTGGGATTATTTGATCCCCATTCCTTAATGTCTAACCTCCAAATTGAGGATATAACGCCCCAACTGCATTTTCCCTGCCCAGAGTTCGTATTCTACCCTTAAATGTTCCGGGATCGAACGTCCAATTAATTCCAGACTATTAGTAAAGTTACGCAAACAAATGGGTTGTTGGGGTTTTAAAGACTCATTGGGAAGCCAATAGCGAGTTACTCCATAAATCCCTTTTTCCCAAAAATGACGGTAACTTAACTGAGAATTCCCTTGCATAGTCATAATTACTCGGTAGGGAGAAATTTCTAACCAGAGGATTCTCGGACCACTGGGACCATGAATTTTGTCTACTCCTGGTTCAGGTGGTTCTGCAAAACTGATATTCAAAGAGTTATTTTTTTGGGGTGGTGCAGTCAACAATAAATGAAATCGATCCCGGTCTTTTTGATACAATGTTGCAGCAGTTTCCAGTACAGACCAAACAGGTAAATCGATGGAAACCAAGGAAAGGCACACGGATTTGCGGTGATGTGTGAGCATAGGACCATTAGTCGGCTAGAACGAAAGTAAAGAAAATAAAATAAAATTCAATACCAAAGTCGTATTTTTAGTCAGTGAAAGCGATAGTATACTGGCTGAGAAGTCAAAGATTGTAATAATAACACTCTTGGACTTTGATTACATTCACACGCCAGTTTATCCTAATGTCGGCTTCTGTTATTACCTTAGAAACTAAAGAGAACTTCTCTCAAAATTTGGTTATTCAACAACCTCCTAATGGTATATCTTTACAAGGTCAGATTCGGGTTCCAGGAGATAAATCCATATCCCATCGCGCTTTAATGCTAGGGGCAATAGCCCAGGGAGAAACGGAAATTCAAGGTTTGTTGTTAGGGGAAGATCCCCAGAGTACAGCTAGTTGTTTTCAAGGAATGGGAGCAAGCATTTCCGAATTAAATACAGATTTGGTACGGGTACAGGGAATTGGGTTGGGCAATTTGCAAGAACCGTTAGATGTCTTGAATGCTGGGAATTCTGGTACTACCATGCGGTTGATGTTGGGACTTTTAGCATCCCACCCCGGACGATTTTTTACGGTGACTGGGGATAATTCCTTGCGCTCCCGTCCCATGTCTCGGGTTGTTAAACCTTTACAACAAATGGGGGCAGAAATTTGGGGACGTAAGGGAGGTTCTCTTGCACCATTGGCAATTCAGGGAAAATCCCTCCAACCTACTCATTATCATTCTCCCATTGCTTCAGCACAGGTTAAATCCTGTGTTCTCTTGGCAGGTTTGCTTACAGAAGGGAAAACTACCGTAACTGAACCCGCCCTGTCTCGGGATCATAGCGAACGAATGTTAAAGGCATTTGGTGCTGAACTGACTACCGACCCCGAAACCAACAGTGTAACTGTAACTGGTGGAAATCAACTATATGGACAGAAGGTAGTTGTACCTGGTGATATTAGTTCTGCTGCTTTTTGGTTGGTCGCTGGAGCTATTGTACCCGGTTCGGAGATATCAATCACAAATGTCGGCATTAATCCCACCCGTACTGGTATTTTAGAAGCCTTGGAGATGATGGGAGCAGATATTCAAAAAGAAAATGAGCGAGAGGTAGCTGGGGAGCCAGTCGCTGATTTGAGGGTACGTCATAGTCACCTACAAAGCTGTACTATTTCCGGGGAAATTATACCTCGATTAATTGATGAAATTCCCATCCTGGCTGTCGCTGCCGTATTTGCCGAAGGAACAACGGTGATTAAAGATGCAGCAGAATTACGAGTCAAAGAGAGCGATCGCATTGCGGTTATGGCACAGCAACTCAACCAAATGGGGGCAAAAGTCACCGAATTAGATGATGGAATGGAAATTACTGGCGGTACTCCCTTAAGGGGAACTGATGTAGATAGTTATACTGACCATCGTATTGCCATGAGTTTAGCGATCGCAGCTCTCAATGCCCAAGGTGAAACTACTATCCATCGAGCCGAGGCTGCTAGCATTTCCTATCCAGACTTTACCAATACCTTGGCACAAATTTGCGGTTGAAATAAACTTTCATCCCTCGATAAGTTTGCTTGTCTTCAAGAACAATAATCATCTGGTAAACCAGAAGAATCAAGATAAAAAGCTTTTATCGCAACCTTATTCTTAAATATTTGTGTTTTCAATCGAATCTCCAAAGATAGAAAAAAGGTGGTACTTGATGCACCATCTTTTTTTATGGGGATTGCCAAGCATCGGTTATCCGTAGGTTTACTGCTACTTTAGACAAGATTTGTGGTTAAACTGAATAACTTACTTAGAACCCCTTGCCTTCAGCTAGGGGAGCAGTCAAAGCAATCTCCTTTACCCCCAATAAACCACCTGGAAATAAATGATGTTGTGGGTCAATTAAGTAAGTCGGCACAATAAAACCAAACTATGTGAAGAATAGTAAATAAGCCTAAAACCCTTGTTCCCCCTGCTCCCTGCTCCCTGCCCCCTGCCTTATCCAAACGATAATTTTTTACGCCAACCTACTTAAGTGAGTGGTTAAACACATTACCCTGAGAATCTCGCTGTGCCGTTCTTTCCCGCCCTGCAATAAATTGCGGGCTAATAAAGCCAGCACGAAACAAACGCGCTGTGGGTGTCTTTCCCAGTCTGATTTATCCTAAGTACAGGACAAAAAACTCAAAGACTGGCTAAATAACTCAACCAGTCTTTTCGGATTCTGCGGGAAAACACCATCCCTATTAGCTTGTTGTTTTTGCAAGTTCTAAATTTGATAGCTTCTGCATATATAGTATTGCTTTATTGACAATCTCAGAACCTGCCTTTTCGGGCGAACCAGCATTAAATGGCGGGGCGGGATCGTACTCCAGTAATAATTGAACGATTTTGGCAGTTTCCTCATCGTAAAGGATACTCGCGATCGTCAAACCAAAATCAATCCCGGCTGTCACGCCACCACCCGTAATTCGATTGCGATCTACCACAACACGCTCGGTGCCCATCTCAACGCCTAGATGTGTCATTAGTTGTTGGCGCATTCCCCAGTGGGTAGCTGCTCGATACCCCTTTAGTAGTCCCGCTTTCGCCAGAAACTCCGACCCGCCACACACAGAAGTGACAAACTTTGCCGTGCTCCCTTGTTTGCGGAAAAACTCCAGCACCTCTGGATCGTTTTCTACTGCCTGCTGTTCTAAACCGCCGCCGACACAAATCACGTCTAAGGACGGGCAATTTGCAAAGGTGGTATCCGGCACGATCATCAATCCATCGTCGCAAATAATGGGGTCTAGTGTTTTCCAGATCCGATGTAATTCGACACCGGGCAGCGCACTAAAAACTTGATGCGGTCCCACCATATCCAGTGAGGTCATGCCGGGATAAAAGACCAAACCAATAATGTACTTTTGTGAGTCAGTCATAAATTAATCTCCCTGTGGTGATTGCCATTGAAGCTATTCTTATACTAGGGATAACAATCCAGTGCGCATAGTCCTCGATCGAGTACTCTTTTCACCCCTATGACCATTTCCTTGAAGCCACTATTTGAAGAAATTTACCAAGCAAAGGATGAAGATAATTTGCGATCGCACCTTGTGCCAAAAATTGGGGAGTACTTTGCTGCTAAGCGATCGGGAATATTTTTCTTCGATCAACTTTTAGCAAATCCAAGGTTTCAGCCCATTCTCAACCTTGCCCTGTCTCCAGAGTATAATCCGGTAGCGCGTTACATCGCAGAACGCCACACTCCTGCCCATGAGGGACTGGTGACGACACCCAAGGTCTGGAAGTTAATCTGTCCGCGTCCGGATCATTGGCATGTGATGGCAGGACCAATTATCCATCGAGGTCAAGTCGTCGGTTCAGTGGGTTGTACCCGTGAAAAGTCGATGCCTGTCTTTAACACCCAAGATTTAGCCGATCTGAGTGCCATTTGTTTGCATATATCTGTTTGGACTGCTACCGTGCGATCGGATCGAAGCGCAACTCTGGAACATCCACATCAATCGTTTAACACCAATCAATTAACGCCGCGTGAGTTACAGATTGTCGAATTGGTAGCTTCAGGGCAAACCAACGCACAGATTGGGAAGGAACTTTGGATTACCGAAAATTCTGTAAAGCAAGCTTTGAAGCGAATATTTCGCAAGCTAAAAGTTTCCTCGCGTGCAGAAATGGTGGCACAGATTGTCGCGACACATCCTCACTTTGCAAATGTAAAGCTATCTACATCTAAGCGGAAGAGTTAAAAATGCATTTACAGGGTGCCAAATTCTCAAACATAGATAGAACAAGGATTTGAGTGTTTATTTTCTAACATAATGCTTTAAATCAAGGCTTTTTGTGAAAGTCTTATCATGTAAGGACTCTAGATTATTATCTGCCGAAAGTGACACAAGAGGGTTATTTAATTTAGATGCTCTCAAGGGTTCTCACCCTCCCATTATGTTTTGATAGATAATAGTTCCCGTTTAGGTTGGCTGATTGATCCCCAGAATCAACGAGTTGAAATCTATCGCCCAAGACAAAAAACTGAGTTGATCGAGAATCCCAAGGAATTATCTGGAGAAGATGTGCTTCTAGGATTTAAACTTAAATTGCAAGGTATTCTCACCTGATTCAGCAGATTTTTGTTGGTTAGAAATGGTGAGGACAGTATTGTTAGACTCAAGAACTGTCAACTGTCAACTATCAACTGTCAACTGAAATGACTCGCGCAACCAGCAATTCTCCCTTACAAACTGTGGGGATGTATGGCTTATTAGCAGCTATTTCCCTGGGAATGCTCTTTCCCTTACTCTGGCTGTTAGGTACTTCCTTAAAATCCCCAACGGAAAACATCTTCCAATCTCCACCCCAGTTATTACCCAGTGAACCCACCCTGGAGAACTTTGTCAAAGTTTGGCAAACTCTACCTTTTGCCCAATATCTATTAAATAGTACCTTGGTAGCAATATTGGTGGTGAGCTTGAATTTAATCTTGTGTGCTTTGGCCGCTTACCCCCTAGCAAGACTATCATTTCCAGGACGAGATTGGATTTTTGTGGGGATCGTTGCGACTATTATGATCCCTTTTCAAATTGTCATGATTCCTCTGTATATTCTCACAGTGCAGTTGGGATTGACCAATACCTATTGGGGGATAATTTTTCCCAATTTGGCGAACGCTTTTGGAATTTTCCTGTTGCGACAAGCATTTATGGGAGTTCCCAAAGAAATGGAAGAAGCAGCTAGGATGGATGGTTGTTCTGAATTAGGCTTGTGGTGGCATATTATGTTACCAGCAATCCGTCCGGCATTAGTGACCCTAGGGATATTTGTATTTATTGGCTCTTGGAGTGATTTTCTCTGGCCATTAATAGTTATTCAAGATGAAGCATTATATACACTTCCCCTAGGTGTATCTAAGCTGGTGGGAACTTTCTCCTTAGATTGGCGATTGGTGGCGGCTGGTTCTGTAATTTCTATTGTTCCAGTATTTTTGGTATTTTTGGTTTTACAAGGGTATATTGTGCCAACGGAAACTGGTAGTGGGGTGAAGGGTTGAGTTGCTGACTACAATTAGGTTAATTGTCTCCCTCTCATTACAATTTTGGCTATGGCTACTACTGTGAATTCAGCAGTTGAAAAAGTCCAGCTTTCAGGCATTAGTTGGCAGACTTACGAGGCTTTGTTATCAGAGCTCAGTTCTCACCGTCGCTTGCGCCTTACCTATAATCAAGGCAATTTAGAAATCATGGTTCCTTCTCCCGAACATGAACGTTATAAGGAAGTGATAGGACGTTTTGTGGAAACCCTCGCCGAAGAATTAGCAATTCGGATTGAGCCTCTGGATTCTACAACTTTCCAGCGTTTGGGAAGGAGTGGTGCAGAACCAGATAAATGTTTTTATGTCAAAAACATCGATAAAATCAAGGGGAAAAAGAGATTTCAGCCCAATGAAGAGCCAGCACCAGATTTAGTGGTGGAAATTGATATTACCAGTAGTTCAGAACAACGCTTTGCTGTATACCAAGATTTAGGTGTACCTGAAGTTTGGGTTTATAATGGCAAATCTTTCCAAATTATGCAGTTACAAACAGATGGATATGTGGTTGTTCATGAAAGTTCAATTTTCCCCAATTTACCTCTTGATGAAATTGATAATTTTCTTCAACAAGTTGGTGATGTAGATTATTTAGAGTTAGTTAAAACTTTTCGTCATTGGGTAAAAAATCAAATTGACTAAATTTTGGCTATGGCTACTACCCTGACTTCACTAGTTGAAAAAGTCCAACTTTCAGGTATTCGTTGGCAGACTTATGAGGCTTTGTTATCAGAGCTTAGTTCTCACCGTCCCTTGCGCCTTACCTATAATCAAGGCAATTTAGAAATCATGGTTCCTTCTCCCGAACATGAACGTGATAAGGAAGTTATAGGACGTTTTGTAGAAACCCTCGCCGAAGAATTAGCAATTCAGATTGAGCCTCTGGGTTCTACAACTTTCCAGCAAAGATGGCTTCCGATACGCTAAGTTTGCTACTACGTCGTCGTTTTGCCATGAATTTCCTTACATTTAAGGCAGCACAAGCCACTATTTAATTCACATTAGGCGTTACTTATAGAATTTAGCTGGACTTCTTTTTCAAAACCGGAGTCAAATGTTCCGGAATTCCTGCCATGCGGATATTGCTACAACCAAACTTATAGGCAAATTCAACCGATTCTCCTACACCCAAAGCGTCATACAAACTCACCGCAAACTCAATTGCTGCTTTATCACCGATCGCTTTATTCATACCAATTACGTAAGGGATATGCCGAGCGATCGCATCTGCTTGTACTTCTGAGTAGCAGGCATTGAGAACAACACACTCTACACAATCTGAGAATGATTTAAACAAACCTGCTAAACCTTCTGTGTCTACAAACTTGGCTTTTCCAGTTTTATCCTCCAGTACCAAGCCTTCTTCTGCACCGTGTCCAGAAAAATGCACAATCTGGGGTCTGAAGTCTAGCATAGCCCGTTGGACATCCCTGGATCGTACAGCCCATCTCTGCTGTAGCACAAATTGATCACGTCCTCTAGCCCTTTGCAAACTAGCATCGATCTCTCGTACCTCTTCATCCAAGCGTAGTTGAGCCGTATCTTTAGGATTTGCTGCCAAGAAGAGGATGGTTCTTACCGTAGGTGCTTTTGGTTGCCTAGCAGAAGTTGGGGAATTCTGTTTATCTGCTCCGCCAATTCCTTCATTGTCATAAATTGAACCAGATCCAGCTAGGTTTTTAATCGAACTGTGCGAAATATGGAAGATATTTTCTGTTGAAGATGAATCGGATTGAGACATAGCCACTACCTGAATATAATTGACTGCTCCCCTCTAATAGATTCAAACTTCAAATTTGACGGCATAGGTATGGTGAAACAATCTAACTTAAACCATACCTTTACAGTTTGACCAAGAGGGATTCTAGTTTGCCCATGTTTTATTAACCTTAACCCTTGCTTGGGATAGGTAACACTGTTTAAACCATTGATTATTCATCCTTAATACCAATTTAATGTGAAGCTGCATAGAAAAGGGCTTCCAAAATAAAGTCATAAGAAGAGATAGACGTGACCTGTTCAAATGTTAACTGCTCAAACAATTGCTGTATGGGTTCTCGTAAATCTTGCAAAGAACCAAAGAGTTCATTTTTGAGATTTTTTTTGAGAAATTGCCAAAGCCTTTCTATGGGATTGAGTTCGGGAGCATGGGGTGGTTGAAACAGAGGAATAATATTTTCTGGCCAATTGATTGCACCACTAGTATGTGCAGGGGCTTGATCAACTTGTAAAATTGCATAATCAGAGCCTAATTGCGCGGATAGCCAGTCTAGAAACTGTTGAAAACATTTACCATTGAGTTTGGGATATTCTTGCTGGAAATGTTTTCCTGTCAATGGTTCAATTGCCCCATAAATCCAAAAAGTTTCTCTATCCCATTTCACAGGTACAGTTGGCTTAACTCCAGATGCGGTAATCACTTTTCCCGTCAGAGTTTTTAATCCTAATCTTGTCTCATCCTGACACAGATAAACAACACACTTCTCTTGGGCTAAGTGTTTCTCCAGACTATCTAGAAGTTGACCAAGTTTTTTTAAACGAGGATACTAACTTTTGCTCTTGTTTGTGGCTTTGAGGACGTGGTACTTTCAGCTTTGCTCCCAATTTATATCGAACCAATGAGTAAACTGTTGCATATTTAATCTCTAAACCATGTTCAACTTTGAGCCATTCTACGATTGCACCATAACTACTAAACCAGAATTTAAAGGAGTTGAGAAACGGGGTGATTACTGGATTGTTAAAGTCAGTTATAATGAAAATTATTTAAAACCAGAAGTAGAAAAGCGTCTCAATGAAACTATTGATAATATAAAATTACAGTTAGAAGCGAAAGCTCAAGAAATTAAATTAATAGAACAGAGATATGATGAAATTTTAGAAGTTTCTCGGAATCAATCTGAAGCTTTAAAAGACTTAAGCAAGAAGCCGTTTGGCAATAGTTTTATCATTAGTGGAAGTCAAATTAAAAATTTAGCTGGTTCAGGGAATATTGACTATCATGAAGCCTCTGAGCAAATCCGCAATTTAGTGACTCATAAGAATAATCCTGATAAAATAGCTAATATTGCTCAAAATATTTTAGATAAACTTCAAACAGAAGGAATTGTTGCACCCACAGTTAAACAACAAATCGAATTGATCCAGCAAGTTATTTTAACAGAAGCTAACAAAGAAATTTCATTTAAAGAGTTATTACTGAAACAAAGAGAACATTTGATTAATCTGATGCCAGAAGCAACAATGAAACAAGCAATGAAAAATGCAATTACCAAGTTATCTGCGTCTGAATCTTCAGATTAACTACTAGTTAATTCAGTCCAATAGCGTTCATAAAGCTCTTCAATTTTACCTAAAGGCGTAATTCGATCGCATTTATCAATAATCGATTGGGGTGGGAACAAAGTAGTATTATTTTGTACTTCCTTGGGTAAAAGTTCAAACCCTGCTTGATTAGGAGTAGCAATCCCCAAGCGATCGCTCATTTTTGCTCCTATTTCTGGCTGCAAGATAAAATTGATCCAAGCGTAAGCACCATCAATGTTTGCAGAGGTTGTAGGTATGGTAATGGTATCAGTCCATAGGGAAGAACCACTCTGAGGAATCACATACTTGAACTTAGAATTTTCCTTGATAATATTCACCGCGTCTCCGGAATAACACATAGCCAACAGCAAATCTCCAGTCAAAATTTGATTGCGCCAAGCATCCGTATCAAAAGCCGCGATCGCACCTTTGAGTTCCTTTAATTTTTCATAAGCTTGCTTGACAGCCTTTTCATCTTGGGAATTATAGGAGTAACCCAACATTTTTAACACACCTCCCATCACTTCCCGGATATCATTAAGCAATGTCATGCGCTTATTTAAAATCTCTTGATTTTGCCAAAGATAATCCCAATCATCTGGTGGTTTTTTTAAAATTTCTGAATTATAAATAAAACCTGTAGTGCCCCAAGAAAAAGGAATACTATGTTTATTATTTGCATCATAGGTAGGATTTTTAAATTGGGGAAATAAATTATCTAATCCCCTAATTTTTTGATGATTTATTTGTTTTAACAGCCCCAATTCAACCATCTTTTGTACCATATAATCAGATGGATAAATAATGCTGTAACTTCCTCCTCCTCCTGCTCTTAATTTAGCTAACATAAACTCATTGGAATCATACACATCTGCCACAATTTTGATTCCAGTTTGCGTAGTAAAGGTTTTCATCACCTTTTGATCGCTATATTGAGTCCAAGTATAAATATCAAGGCGATCGCGGGAACCCTGAATCCTAGAAGTAGTTCTTACATCAGCTAATTTCCAACCACAACTATTTAAAGATAAGCCAGTAATTGCCGCCAATCCCTGTAAAAATTTTCTTCTATTTATCATACAAATTTACATTTTAAGTTGATAGTTGTTAGTTGTTAGTTGTTAGTTGGTGGTTGTTAGTTTTTAGTTGGCAGTTTTTGGTTAAAACAATATTATCCTAACCAATATGTCCATTGCTATATGTAGCACTACCAAAGCACGTTAGGATATTTTTTAAGCACCAAAACGATGAAAAGTAAACTTATTACTTATTACTTATTACTTATTTATTACTTGCCCGTAGGGCTATATTCCCCCATCACTCCATCACTCTTCCCTACTAGGTAAAACTAAAGCATCAGCCTCTGACCACCAAGCATAAATAGGAGTTTCAGCATCAGGTAAACTACCAAATGTATTGGGCTGCAAAACATTAATTTTTATACCCTTTTTTAATTCTACTACGTAGTTTATATGGGTACCTAAATACATCACATTCACCAAACGACCTTCAAAACAATTATGTTGGACACTTGGTCTGTAAATAGAAAGCTGGATATTCTCTGGGCGAATACTCGCCACAACTTTTTCTAGTAATTCATGTGGTGTATTCTTTTGACGAGCCACTACTAACGAAAGTCCCGTTTTGGTGATAATTTTCACCCCTTGATTGTCTCTCTCCACCACCTCACCGGGAAATAAGTTAGTATCGCCAATAAAATCAGCTACAAATACGGTTTGGGGATGGTTGTAAATCTTGCTTGGTGTATCAACTTGTTCAATTTTGCCACGATTCATGACAGCAATGCGATCAGATAAAGACAGAGCTTCTTCCTGATCATGAGTCACCATAATAAAGGTCAAACCCAACTCTTTATGTAAATTCGATAACTCCATCTGCATTTCCTTACGCAGTTTTAAATCTAACGCCCCCAATGGCTCATCCAACAACACCACCGCCGGACGATTAACTAAAGCCCTGGCTAAAGCCACCCGTTGCTGTTGTCCTCCAGAAAGTTGATGGGGAAAACGCGATCGCAGCCCTTCCATTCTCACCAATTCTAAAGCTGCTTGCACCCTAATTTCCAAATCTTTACGGCTGATTTTTTGCATTTTCAGACCAAAAGCAATGTTATGCCACACATTTAGGTGGTTAAACAAGGCATAGCTTTGAAATACTGTATTGACTGGTCGCTTATAAGCAGGGACATTGGTCATTGCCCGACCTTGTATAATCACCTTTCCAGCATCTGCTGACTCAAAACCCGCAATTAGGCGTAAGGTAGTAGTCTTACCACAACCAGAAGGTCCTAAAATACTGAAGAATTCCCCGGTTTTGACAGCTAAGTCAATGCCATGCACTGCTGGTTCTTGGTGAAAAAATTTAAAAATATTATGTAATTCCACATCAAGGGACTCAAAAGCCACTTGCTCTCCCTGATCCTGGGTGATAATTTGAGTCATAACTAGAGGCTATGTCAGTAATAATATCGTGTTTCAACTATGCACCCGACGTAATTAAATACATAAACTATTTAAGTTTATTGTAATTTATGTCAGATATAGTTCCCAGCTTATTTATACTTAATACCGGGTAGTTTGAGAACTGTATCGTATATAGATAATACTAATTTGAATTATTTTTTGTCTTATGGCGTTATTACAATCATTTTATCTGGGTAGCAAAAAAGATCCCCGTACTGTTGGTAGATATTCTCAATCCATATTTTTCATTCTATTTACTCTATTAATTATGGGAGCTATTACCTCTCGGTTAGCATACCTGCAATTGTTAGAAGGGTCTAAATATCGCCAGAGAGCTCAGGCAAATCGGGTGAGGACAATCCTCAAACAGCCTGAAAGAGGTAACATATTCGATCGCAATGGTAAGCTGTTAGCAACTACTCGTTATCCCCATTCTGTATACTTGTGGCCTATGGCTCACACCAAAGCTGCATGGTCAAAAGCTGGGCCCCTACTCGCGAAAATTTTGCAAATTCCCCAAGCCGAAATCGAGAAAAAATTAGAGGAAACTGGTTATAACACCCTAGCTTTAGTCCGGATTGCCCGTGACCTCAGTGTAGAGCAAATCACCGCCTTAAAGGAGTATGAAAGCGAACTTAAGGATGTGGAAATTCATACAGAAGCTGTACGTTACTATCCCCACGGCAAGGAATTTGCCCATGTACTCGGATATACCAGGGAACTCACCGCCGAACAATTAGCCAAGAAGAAAAAAGAAGGCTATCGACTAGGAGACGTTATCGGTCAAAAGGGGATAGAAAAGGCATATGAAAAAATATTACGAGGTGAATGGGGTGGTCAACAAGTTGAGGTAGATCGGAAGGGAAGACCCATTCGAGTGTTAGGGGAAAAGCAAGCAAAATCCGGTCAAGATTTGCAGCTAACCCTGGATTTAGATGTGCAAAAGGCCGCAGAAAAAGCATTAACTGGTCGCAATGGTGCCATTGTTGCCATAGATCCCAATAATGGGGACGTTCTGGCTATGGTGTCCCATCCTACCTTCGATCCCAATATTTTTTCCCAGCAAAGACCAGATCCGAAGAAGTTAAAAAATATACTAATGGGCAAGGATTATCCACTAGTGAATCGTGCCCTCAGTTCTTTTCCTCCTGCCAGTACTTTCAAAATAGTCACCACTACTGCGGGTTTAGAATCAGGTAAATTTTCCCCCAAAACCATATTGCAAACCTATCCTTCTCTTACCGTTGGTGGAGTCACATTTGGAGAGTGGAACCACGCTGGATTTGGGCGCATTGGATTTACCAAAGCAATGGCTATGAGTAGCGATACATTTTTCTACCAAATTGGTAGGGCAGTAGGAGGCAAAACTTTAATTAATTGGACTCGTAAATATGGATTTGGTCAACCCACAGGCATTGAAATAGCTAACGAAGCTAAAGGTTTTGTCCCCGATGAGTCTTGGAAAAGAAAAAGGTGGAAAATGCCTTGGACAGCGGGGGATTCCATCAATATGTCCATTGGACAAGGAGCATTATTAAGCACACCCTTACAGGTGGCTGTGATGTTCTCCGTACCTGCAAATGGGGGCTATCTGGTCAAACCACATTTACTGAAAAACGATACCCAAGCTAAAAGCGATCGCCAATCCCTGAATTTAAAACCCTCAACCATCGAGGTTCTGCGTAAAGGACTGAGAATGGTAGTTACAGAGGGTACTGGTAGAGTGATGGATAAACCGACAATTCCTCCCAATGCGGGTAAAAGCGGTACAGCAGAAGCATGGAAAGAAGTTGGTAAAAGGCGTGTTAAGCAAAATCATGCTTGGTTTGGTGGCTATGCTCCAATCAATAAACCAGAAATTGCGATCGTTGCTTTTGCCGAACACTCTGGTGGTGGGGGAGGTAGCGTTGCTGGGCCTATGGTGTTAGAAATTATGGAAAAATATTTTCAAAAAAAATATCCCGGTAAATATAAGCAACCTGATGCGAAAAAATAAGATAGAGAGTCCCCTACTCTTAATTTAGATCGGGTTTAATATTTTTTGATTTATAGAAAGTTTCTAGACTGTGGGGATCCCCAACAAATCGCCAGTGCCAAGGTTCATAACTGACACCTTGGGAATTCCCTTTAGGAAAGGATAACTCAAAGCTATAACGGGCAGCATTGGCTTCTAACCATTGAAATGCTGGAGTTTTTTCAAAGTTGGTACTGAGATTGGTTGCGGGCACTTTCCCATCACCAATATCTACTGCATAACCAGTATGGTGTTCACTGTAATTGGGAGGAGCACTGACAGCAGCTCTTTGAGCCGGTCTTTGATTGCGTTGGGCACCAATACCAAAAAACAATGCTTTCTGCTGTTCAACAGTGCGGAAGCCAGATATGGGAACTAAATTTACCCCTTGTTTCTTGGCAGCCTCTGCCATTGCCTGAAACTGTTTCGCCGCAGCCTTTCGCATGATTATCTGCTTATTCCCAGGAATTCTCACTAATTCTGACTTGGGAGCTTCTTTATATGCCATATGTCCTAAAATCTCATCCTGAGGAGTCTGGGATTTTACAGAACCATTGGATGGAGATTTTTTCGTCCCATTATTATTAGTAGAAGAATTAGTAGAAGAAAATTGAGAAGTAGTAGTTGTTTTTGGTGAAGTAAGAGCAAATAAAAAACCACTAATTATTGCTAAGATAATAAACCCGGCAATGCCTCCCATGAACAATATACTTGGGTGAATGCGTACCTGAGATTTGACATCAGGAGTATCGCGTAAAGCCACTGGAATATCGTCATTGGATGCAGGGATTGAATTTTGCGGTTTTCCGGGGAACTCAGCGTTATTCAAAGATCGACTCCTGCTTGTTTGTAATAACCATAACCGATTGTAGTCTGGACACAAATAAACGCAATACAATAGGTATCATTTTACATCTAGATTTGCAGGTCTAATTTTGGTAAATATCCTAGAATTATACGCAAGGTTAATATTATTAGTCCTATTAGGATTTTTTCTGGCACGCAAACTGCCCCCCATCTTTACCACCCGCTTGGCACAATTCTTATTCTGGGTTGGGATACCGATAACTATAGTCTCTTTTTTGCGCCAAACTGACTTATCAGGACCAATTTGGATTGCACCTGCGATCGCTCATACTGCAACTTTGTTGGGAATCTGTTTCGCTTGGCTGCTAATCCAAGGACAAAGTTTCTGGACAAATGCCAAACCTCCGAAAAAGACCAGGGGCAGTATATTATTAGCATCAATGGTGGGGAATACAGGTGCTATTGGTTATCCTGTGATTCTCACCCTTTTAGGCACACAATATTTTGCCTGGGCATTATTTTACGATCTCTTAGGCTCCCTATTTGCCACTTTCGGTTCTGGTGTAATATTAGCTACTCACTTTGGTCATAACAGTCAAACAAAACCACGATTTTGGCAAACATTTCTCATCAATCCGCCTCTATGGGGTTTTGGATTTGGATTACTATTTCAACAAGTTCCTTTACCTCAAGTAATAGATTTAAGTCTGAAAGGATTAGCATGGACTAGTCTTAGCTTATCCCTAGTATTAATTGGAATGCGCTTGAGTCACATCAATTATTGGCAGAATCTCCGGTGGGCAGGGATAAGTGTAGGGATAAAAATGCTACTTGTTCCCCTAATTTTATCTACGGTCTTACCATTTTTAGGTTTAACGACCAACACCATAGAAGTAATTGTTCTACAAATGGCAATGCCACCTGCATTTTCCACATTAGTCATTGCTGAAAATTTTAACCTGGACAAAGATTTGAGTGTCACGGCACTAGCATTAGGTACTCTCATATTTTTATTCACTTTGCCTGTTTGGCTGTGGTTGTTTTAATTGTGGATTTTGGATTATTCTTGTCCTCACCTCATAAAACAAATCAGGCAAGGTACAAAAGTTGATCAGCCAGGAAAACTGAATATAATTAGTAAAAATACAAATCAATTGCCTATCAAATACTACTATATTGTTTAGTGCAGTAGTAGTATAATATACCAAAAAGCGCCTATGATAGATTCCAATCAAGAATTGACAGAAAAACCTTTAGCTCAAGATCCAGAGCCTCAAGTATTTCAACTCAAAACTCAACTTTTGAGCAAAGGAAGAAGTGACTACACCTTGGCAAAAACTGATTTAATGAGCGTGAGAATTAAATGTTACGCTCAAGGGGGAGAAAATGTTCTGCACTCTCATCCAGGTGAAGATCATACTTTTGTTGTTTTAGCAGGAAAAGCCAGGTTTTTTGGCAAAGATGGTGAAGTTGGAGTTTTCAGCAAAAATCAAGGGATATTACTTCCCAGAGGTTGTTTTTACAAATTTCAAAGTTGTGGAGATGAACCTTT
>NZ_FYBH01000179.1 GCF_900185595.1 Calothrix rhizosoleniae SC01 | reverse complement strand
CACTGTTGACCTTGTCTATTTAATAACACGCCTGCAAGTCCTCCCCCATTATTTTCTAGTAGCAAAACCATTTAAGTGGGCTTATGATTACGACTATTTTTGCGACTTCTCAACGAGTTTGTCTTGATAGAAACGCCATAATATTGAGCGGCTTGGGAGGGAAGGTAATTCAGTAATGAGTCTTTACCTAGAGATAATTTAACCCTCGGTTTACTAGGAATTATACCCAAAGCACGGATAATTTCTGTGGCTATAGCCTTTGCTAGGAGGGGAGGTACTGAGTTACCTACTTGGCGAAAACCATGCCATTTAGTGACATGGAAACGGAACCAATCTGGATAGGAATGTAAGCGGGCTGCCTCTCGCACAGTAATACATCTGGGGCTAGAGGGATGAATCGGACGAGGGGCGGTAAAAGCACCTTTATGGCTTGGTGTTCCCGCTCTCAGGGTGTTGCAGATACCATTTTTTTCCAATTTGTGGAAGCGGCTAATGGCTTCGGTTGTTCCTGGTAAAGTTTGCTGAAATCTGGCGATCGATTCTACACCATGTTGAGTGCGGATGCTGGAAGTTAAAATATGGGAATTAAATAGACGTTTGTAACCGTAGTTATGGGGATCGAATTTTGCACACCGTAACTGACGACTGTATTCGCTGGGTTTGCCGTATTTTACATTTGCCCAATCTTGATATAACAACTCTGGAATCAATTCTACCTCTGGTAAATCACCAATTGCATCCCAGACAGTGGGTGTATGGGGCAAATCTTCACGGAAGATCAAGTATTTGGATTTCTGCAACTTAGCTGGTTGAGTTTGAGGTGGGGGGTATTGGGGTAAACATAAATCTTGGCGACATCCCAGGAGAAATAATCTCGCTCTATTTTGCGGTACTCCATAGTTAGCAGCATTTAAGACTTGATAATTGACTTCTACTTGGTAGCCGGAGTTTTGAAACTTCTCAATCAGTTCTAAGAGAAACTGACGATGCATTCCCACAGTTAATCCGGGCACATTTTCCAAGACAAAGTATTTAGGGTGGAGTTCTCTTACCAATCGCCAAAAGTGAAACAATAATCCATTACGGGGATCTGTCAAAGCCCGCTTACCCATTACAGAGAATCCTTGACAGGGAGAACCACCAAATACAACATCAATTTCCCTATTGCCAATCTTAGAAGTATTTCTGATTTCTGCACCAGTGACATCTTCCACGCTTCTACACAAAACAGAGCAAAATGGAAAATTGAAGTCGTGAATAGCACAATGGATTGGATCCAATTCTACGGCAGCAAGTACATCAAAGCCAGCTTGTTCAAAACCAAGGGTAATACCGCCAGCACCAGCGAATAAGTCTACACCAATAGGTTTTTGTTTGCTATGCATTTGGTGTTCTCAACCCATGTGGCAGCCTGATTTTACTGCATAATTATGGGTATAGTCTACCATTGTTGGGTGTTAATGTTTTCCACCCAATTAATACTTACCTTTTCCCTAGATATAGTAAATGTTGGGGATCTAACCAAACGATATAAAAAACCTCATCGATAAAAAATCCGTGAACCCTGCCATGTTCCTTGGAGGACATAGAGAATTGATAGGGAATATCTACCAATTGTTCTTCATTTGGTAAGCCGAAGCCGTTTTCACTAGTACTTGAGTTAATTAATTACATCATTAAGTTAGTACGTAAAGTGTTTTTTACTCTCTAAGTAGTTAAACATAATTAATTACACAATGTTATTGCGAGTGTAGCGGAGTGAAACGTAAAGCCTAGGGCATAGCTGAGTCCTACAGACACGCTGTGCGAACACTTAACGAGGAGCGTGTCCGCCAGGACTTAGTAATCGCAAGGGTTATGATTACTTCGCATAGTTCGCAATAATGGTAAATATTTTTATTGACTTACTTGCATAAAAACAATTCTCAGTAAAAATTAGTTTGTGAGAGTTAGAGTATGGAATATGGGATAGAAATATTTTCATATGTGTTATCACTTATAGACAAGTATTTAAAACAACAATAAAATTTATTTTATTCCCGTAGTACTTTGAAATCTAAGTAACTCGTCACATCTACCAACAGTATGAATCCCCCTAATCTCAGAACTGCTGCTGACATCATTAATGCGTTTAGGAAATGTCAAAATGCAGGTGAACAAATTGATTTATTTGAGGCTTTAGCGACAAGTAATGAGCCTCCTGTTGAAGAATTTGGAAAAATATTGAAAGACTTTAAACTAGAATTTTTATTAGCTTTAACTATTCAAGCTTTTGGCAATATTACGGATGTAGGTATCAAGGAAAATTTGAAACGTCGTAATTTATTAGAAATTTTAAGTGAGCAAGCACAGTCAGGTCAAACAGATTTAATTCGTTGGTCTGCTGCAACAACTATTGAAAAATTAGGATTTGATTTTATTGCTGTATCTCAACATTTAACAGTAGAGCCGAAGAGTATTGCTGAAAGAATAATGCAGTCAAAGCTTAAAAGACTAGAAGACAATAATTTATTATCTAGTAATGATATTGAGGAGTATATTAATTTTTGGGTATATAGCAGTTTACATGAACTCAAAATAAAAACAGTATCAATAGATGGAGAAGGAGAAAAATATCAACAACTAATCTCTAGGATATTTGATGCTTTGGCGATAAGAGGTATCAGAGATGTTAATAAATCTCTGGCAAGAGTCGAATCTAGGGGAGATTCTGCATCAAAAGTTGATGAGAATGAGTTATTTGAAGCAGTTGCTTGTAAAGAAGCAATAAAACAAATAAAGAAAAATCCAAATCATACAAAAATTCATATTTTAATAGCTAACCAGGTTCATTGTTTGCAAAGCGAAAATCGTGGTATTAGAGAATTAGCAGCATCTACTTTATCTAAAATAAATAAGTCTTTATTGGATGATTTTAACCAGCATTATAAACCAAATTTATTACGGACTATAAATTTAATTAAAATTGAAAATGATATCTATAATAATTACAACCCTAATTATTCATATGAGCAATTAAAGAATATAGTAAATGATTTTTTAAGCTTGCTACCGACATTAAATAGAAAGCGAGTAAAACATGATTGTGAAATAGCTTTAGAAAAACTGAAACGGAAAAAGAAGAAGAAATTATACGAACTAGAACAGAAAGAGAAGCGGAGATTATACGAACTGGAAAAGGAAAAGGAGCGGAGATTACAAATATTCCAAGAAATTAGAAATTTAAAGTCAAACGTTGATAGCAAAATAACAAAAATAAAATCAATCAATTCTTTAGTTTATAGTAGGATAATTGCAAAAAATAAATTTAAAGATATTCCTGATATAGATATAGAAAAAGACGATAGATATGATGTTATCTTGAATGATTATGTACAATCTTTACGTAGCGAAGCGTCACGTTTACAAAATGAAGTAAGTAAGTTTTATAAAGATTATACAAAAAATCAATTGACTCCTCTAGATACTGATAGAACAAAAGCAGAAGCCAATTATATATTGATTAATTCAATATATAATTGTTTGCCTTTATATGTAATATTATCATTAATAATAATATTGTTATTGTTTTTGTATTACAATCTTTCTGCTAATGTTTTTTTGGTTATTGCATTTTTAATTATAGCTATGTTAAGTGTAGTAAATATTTGTTCAATGTTAGAACAATCTGCTAAACAACACATTGAAGCAGTAAATAATAAAATATTGAAAGAAATATGTAGGTATAATAACGAAAAAGGAAGAATATTAAATCTATTATCTATCAACTATTAATTTAATTCAGTTACTAAATCACCTCATATTAATTAAATACTAAATAGGTATATTCAATTATCAATTACATTCAATAAATTTAAAATTATTCATGACATCAAAAATTATAAATTTAGACTAAATAAAAACACTGAATCATACTAATACTTATTAAGACTAGTTTATAAGAATTTGCAAAATATTAAGTTGCACATAACGTTAAATCAATAATATTCAACCATGCCTCGTTTCGATTTATTATTCTCCCCAAGAACCCAACTTCCTCTCATTTTCCAAATCCCCCAACTTCCTGACCTAAAATCACAAAAATATACCTCCCAATACGGACAAGGAGTACGTCAAAAAGTTCTCAGCAGTCAAAAAGATTTCCTACTCCTCCTCAGCGATATTGGTAGAATTTATAACCTTACCTTTTCCATCCGCTATTGTTACACACCCAGTTTACCTTTCGACAAACGACTTGGTATTTATCTAGTAGTTAGTCAACCAGAACCAGCTTCCCCAAACATCGAAACTAAAATTATTGAAGATATTAAAAAGATTGTTACCGATGGATTTCTCAACCAATTTTATCAAATTGAACTACAAACAGAAGTTCCACAAATTCAAAACCTCAGTTGGGTAGACTGTATCGGTGAAGCAGTAAAATATGAAGAAATTATTACTACCCGTCCCAAAGATTCCTTAGCATCTTTAAAAACGAAAGAACTAGCAAATTATTACGTACCACTACAATTAGAAGCAGATGAAGCTAACGATATGTTAGTGGTATGTCAAGTTATTTCTCGCTTCAACAGTCCCTTAATGCTAGAAATAACTTTGCAACCTGATACCACCACATTACAAGAGAAATCTAGTTGGATAAATGCTTTAGATCAAATGTTATCCCAACTGAGACAAGCTAGTAGTGGTTCTAGTTTAAGTTCAGCGAGAGAAGGAGATAGAAACGCACAACTAGTATCTCGTCTCTACGAAAAATATCAATCTTCTTACCTCACAGAAAGTTTATTTCGTTACAGCTTTAAAGTTTTGGGAAAAAATGAACTAGTAGTTCGCAGTGTTTTAGGAACTTTATTACTCAGCGGAACTAAAAAAAGTCGCTATCGGACTGTGATTCTTATCCCCAATCATCCCACATTTGCAACTAGTCTCACCGCTACCCAATCAGGAAAACTTTCCACTGCTACCCACTGGGAAGAATGGGATAAAGGACTAGGAGAAGCGGAATTTGGAGGAGATTCTATCACAGGTAAAGGTAGTGTCCGAGTCTCAGATTTAAAACCCTTACATCGCTATGCAATCCTCAATGAAATTAGCGGTTTATTTCGCATAGTTGTTCCCAGTGATGCACCTGTAACGGGAATTAGCCAAGAAAACGATATTACCAGTTTAGGGAAAGATGAAGAATGGATTGATTTTGGTGGTTATGAAACAAGTAGAGGTGAAGAAAGCAAAGTTCAAATAGCATTAAAACAACTGAACAAGCACGCTTTTATTTGTGGTGTTCCCGGAAGTGGGAAAACAACCACAGCTTTCAACTTACTCACTCAGTTATGGAGTCATAGTATTCCATTTTTAGTCTTTGAACCAGCCAAAACCGAATATCGTTCACTTGTAGATATAAATCCAAATCTGAATAAATTTACTCGCGCTGATTTAGAATTTCTCAAATCTCTCAAAATCCTCAACCAAGAATTACGAATTTACACCTTGGGGAATGATTTAATTTCTCCTTTTCGATTCAATCCCTTTGAAGTTTCCGCAGGTGTTCCCTTTTATGAACATATTTCTAATTTAGAAGCTTCATTTCGTGGTGCATTACCTCTTTCTGGACCCTTACCTGCTTTGCTTTCTGAAGCATTGGAAGAAATATATTATGACAGGGAATGGACAGGAAGTGAAGAAGGAACATCAGAAAATTTACAAATTCCCACTATGCGGGATTTATATGAGAAAATCACCGCTTTATTTGAAACCAAAGATTATGCAGGTGAAGTCAAATCTAACCTGAAAACAGCTTTAGAAGTGCGAATTGGTAGCCTGCTGCGTCGTGGGGTGGGTGCAATGCTAAACACTCAACACAGTAGTCCCACAATTGCTGATTTATTGAAATATCCCACAATTTTAGAATTAGACTATTTAAACCAAGATCAAGCAAATTTAATGACGTTTTTTTTACTCACTAAAATCCGCGAATATATCAAACGTCAACGCCTAGAACATGATGGCATTCCTGAACATATTATCTTATTAGAAGAAGCCCATAACTTAGTAGGCAGAAATTTAGGTACATCCTCTGCTGAAGATGCAAATACAAAACAAGAAGCTGCAAATTACGTCACTCGTATGTTAGCAGAAATGCGTGCTTTAAGAGAAGCAATTATTATTACCGATCAATTGCCAACAGGGGTAGCAGCAGAAGTTGTCAAGAATACCAACGTGAAAATTGCTCATCGTTTGGTATCAGCAGATGATAGAAAAGATATTGGTCAATCAATGCTATTAAACCAATCACAAATGGAAGAAATTGCCCGCTTACAACCTGGTGAATCTTTCTTATATATGGAAGGTTGGTATCGTCCCCATGCTGTCAAAATTCCTTATGAAAATAGTGCTAAGAAAAAATTAGGAATAGACAGTTCAATTACTAATGACAAAATCAGAGATGTGATTAAATTGTGTCCTTGGTATATTAAAGGACAGGAAACTTTATGGACTACAGCTTTACAAGAACATCACCGGTTGTATGGAGAATATAATCAAAGTTTAAAGGATATTCGTGAGGAATTAAATCAGGTTTCTCAAGGTTGTAGCAAATTACAAATTTTATTATCAGATTTAAAACAGGAAATATTTCATCGTTTAGCTGGTGAATTACGTTTTGAATTAAACCCCGTTCCTGATGAATTATCCCTGTCAATAGATAAACGAATTGATGCTCATAATATTCGTAGTCTGAAGTATTTGCAATTATCTAATAACCTGACTTTAACGGATTTAGTAGAATTGCAATCTTTGGTAAATCTTAAACTAGGGATATTCGATCAAGCTTATCAAAAGGTGCTAGATACAAAGAACCATATTCGTCGAAGTCATTACAAGCAACTTTGGCAAAAACTATCTCGTCAATTGCTAACTGTTCAACAACAAATCATAAATTTAGCAGAGGTTTTAGATAAAAAATCACAGCTTGCAGATATTTATCAATCAAAAGAGAATCTTGCTTACAAACAAAAACGTATTACTGATATTGAAGAACCATCTTTACAACAAAATTTCAACCGTCTACAAAATGAAAGACAAGAATTACAAGATAAATTAGTCGAAGTTTTGAATTTAGCTACTCAGAAAGCAAAGGTTAATAAAGTAAAACATGATTTGAAAATAGAAACAAAATCGTGATGTAGGGGTTTATTTACCTGAAAATATTTCTAATCCTGATAATTTATCAAATGAAAAGGAGAAACTACTTTGGATATAACAATTAAAAATTTAGCTGTATCTTACGAAGCTTTAGCAAATCAGGCGATAAATTTCAATCGTTCTTATTTACAATTACTGAAAATGTATGAAGAATTAATTCTCGCTCCTGATTGGTTTGATGAATTAGAAAAATCTGGTAATTCACTATTAAAAACTATTGCTTCAATGCAACAAGAACAAAAAAATATTGTATCTAAATTTCAAGATTTATCAAAACTGATTACAAAAGCTAAATTGAACTTTACCAATAATCCTGAAGCCGAAGAATTGCAAAATATTAACAATGATTGCCAGGTAATGATAGATTTTGTCAAAACTATCGATTTACTAGATTTACAAAACATGTTTATGGCAATTAAGAACTAACCGAGGATAATAATTATGTTAAATATGGAATATAGTGATCGCCAGGATTTAGAAAGAGAAGTTCAAGACTATGGTAAACAAATTGAAACCCTAGGAGAATCCCAAAAAGAATATCAGGAAGATATAGAGAAGAAGCAACAAGCTTTAAGAATGCTGAAAAGTCAAAAAGGAGTTTATACAAATTCAGATAATAAAATGATTGCTGCTGTAGAAACAGCTATTAAAACTCGTGAAACTGATGTAGAGAAGTGCAAAGAAGAAATTCGTGACGTTCAAAATCAGATACAAGGTAAGTTAGAGAATCTACAAAAACTCACCCTCAAACAGGAACAACGTATTGAAAATATGAGTAATGTAGTTGACTCTCTTAATCATAAAAATGATACTATAGTTAATGATATTAATAGTGAAATTCAAACTCAAAAAGACGATTTGGAAGATGTAAAAGAGAAATCTGGCTCGTTAAGAAAAATTAGGGAAATTTGTGCTGCTTTAGCAACTTTTATTCAACTCGCTGCAATAGATATTGGTCAAATAGTTGAGAATTTACAGTCAATAGGTTTGTTTAGATAGTTAGAAGCATTGTAATGATTAAATATCCAGGTATTACCCCAAGGGAAGCTAACTAAATAAAATAGGCGGCTATATCAAAGCAGGATAGCACTATTTTCACCACCTGGAAGTATAAATAGGCCTTGCTGTTCGCGTAGCGCAGCGTTAGCTGTAAAAGTCTTTTGGTGGGGGTAGGGAGTTGGGAATAGGGAGTGGGGAATAGTTATGACCTGTTTATTTCTATTATTTTTACCCACAAAAAATGACAGATGGAAGGATTTTAAACCTAAAATCCGAATTTACTTGCACGCCCTTCCACAATAAAATAGCTTCAAAGCATTGATAAATCAATGTTTTACAGTTATTCAGCAGACCCTAAATATCTTCGTGGAATGTAACTAATATCCAATATTCTTATTATAGAACAAATCTACTATAAAAGAAATTTTGCACTGGATATCAGCTCTTCAACCTAGTCCCCTACAAGAAAATCTCGCAACCAAGAATGAAAATACCTGTTCCCGACTCCCAACTCCCGATTCCCCACTCCCCATTTTCAACCTAAAATATGCACAAATTATTTACCTTACCTTTGGTGTTCCGCAGGGATAGGTTGCAACTTCCTGGGAATCAATCTTGGCAATATCTGTGGCGACTGGTGCTGATGGTTGTGCTTGTGCTGCTAAGTAATCTTGTTGTAACTTTGCCAAAATAACTTCCCGCTTATCGTACAGTCGTTTCAAAGGAAGAGGTTGACACTGATTAATCCCATAAGCAGTCACCAATGGTAGGGCAATGGTGCTATCGGTATAACAAACTATACTACTGGGTAATTCCTCGGGGTCAATTTTACCCCAGCTAACTGCCTCCGATGGCGTTGCTCCAGATAAACCACCGGTATCGGGACGAGCATCGGTAAACTGGACAAAGTAGTCATGTCCCCGTTCTTCTAATCCCAGAACTTCGTGAATTTGCGGTTGGGTTTGTAACAAAAAATTCTTGGGACTACCACCACCAACAATAATAGCTGCACTTTTGCCATTATCTTCGCGGGCATTGTAAGCGATCGCAGCAGTCTCATTCACGTCAATTGCTGGATCTAAGACTAACTGAGAACCTGTCAAAGATAAAGCAGCAACGTTCATACCAATGGAACTATCTCCAGGGGATGAGGTGTAAATTGGTACGCCACATTCATAAGCTGTAGCTAATAAGCAAGAATGTTCAACTCCCAACTGTTTTTCTACTTCTCGCACATACTTACCCAACAAATAGTGAAATTCAGCAGTTCCCATAGTTTTTTGAAATGGTTCTGCTTGGAGAATTTTGCGGATAAAGGCATCGGTTTCTAACAGCACATCATAGCCAAACACAATGTCATAAATCCGAATTGTGCCTTCCTGACGTAATTCCACATCATCCAAAAATGGACTACCAGCAAATAGCTCAAAACCCAAACCATAGTGTAAATCGTGATAAAGATTAGCACCAGTACTAATCATCCAGTCAATGAAGCCGTGGCGGATCAATGGAGCAAAAGTAGATACTCCCAAACCTGCTGGTGTCATGGCACCAGAAAGACTAACTCCTACTGTTACCCCTGGTTGGAATATATCTTGACTGATTAGCTGACAAGCTTCTCGTAACCTTGCTGAATTATAGGCACTAAAGTAATTATCAATTAAATCAACTACCCCTATGTTTGCTGATATGGGTACTGGTGCAATCTTTTTGCCTAGAGATTTTGACATTTGCAACTCCTAATGGTGATTAGGCTGAATCAATCAATGTTAACTAAGATACTTAATAATCCCCAATAATTCTGATACCTATTGCTGAGCAATATATTCCTTCCATTCCTTGATAGCTGTTTGTTGAACCAATAATAATTCTTGAATACCTTTTTCAGCGTAGTCTAAAAGTTGATTTAACTGAGAACGACTAAAACTACCTTCTTCTGCGGTTCCCTGTACCTCAATAATCTCTAACTGCTGATTCATTACCACATTAAAATCTACAGATGCAGCTACATCTTCGTCATAGTTTAAATCTAAATAGGGTTCTCCATCCAATAAACCCACAGAAACTGCTGCTATTTGTCCGACAAGGGGCGATCGCTCGATTATACCCTGGTGTAATAATCGCTCAATTGCCCCTGCTAAGGCAACAAATCCCCCTGTAATTGCGGTTGTTCTAGTTCCTGCATCGGCTTGCAACACATCTGCATCTACAGTCAGGGTTCGTTCTCCCAGTAAACCGAAATCTAGGGCTGCTCTCAAACTACGCCCAATTAATCGTTGAATCTCTTGGGTTCTCCCAGATAATTTTAATAATTCCCTTTGCTGTCGCTGTTGGGTAGCTGATGGCAACATCCGATACTCAGCAGTTAACCAACCTTTACCACTATCTAACAAAAATCTGGGTACTCTTTCCTCAATGCTAACAGTGCAGAGGACTTGAGTATTGCCGCACTTTGCCAATACGGAGCCAGGAGCAAAATTGGTAAACCCTTGCTCAAAGGTAATAGGACGTAGTTTATCTGATGCACGACCATCTGGACGTTGCCAAACCATGGAATAACCTCACACACTCTAGAATAAATTGAACGGTGTTTAGGGTATAGGGAACCCCAAACTTAAAAGCAGGGACTTGCACCAAGATTTCAGGGCTAATTCCTCCCCTACAACCGCCCCAGAAGGGCTTGGTCATAAGGTTATCATCTCATGGTTACACCCTCCTCCCTCCTTCTAATTGAATTTATTCCCAACCCTATGACAATTTCTGGTAATAATTTTATCTTTATCGGTAAATTTATTCCTAAGTCTAAATATTGAATATATCCATAGTTTTCACTTGGTTGAAATAGGTTTTTATACTCTGTGGAATAGTATCTATAAACGATTACTTTGAGTATGCATAAGATTAATAAATACCTCAGAAATTAAAACTCAATATTCCGGCTATATCTAGCTTTTGGGGTTTGCTTTGTGGGAAATCCTCTGAGAATGCATGGAAAATAATAGCAAAATCAGGATACGATAATTACATTCAGTTAAAATATAAAATATTTGTTGAACTGGTAAAAATTGTATTTGTAAATTTCCGGGTTTTAACTTCTATTTTCACCAAATTCGTTTAATTCATTGAGATTATCTCTACAAAATATGGAATCTGATGAAATTCAACATAGTGTTGAGGATGATTTGCCACGCAAGCTATTTCAACTACCAGAAAAACAACCATGGTTGTGGTTATTTTTAGCTTTGCTGGTACTGATGGGTGGAGGTATGGGAGTATGGCAATTGCTGAATTCAGCAACTTCAGAAGCCCCAGCTACAGCTCAGATCCCACCAGTCAAAGTTAAATTATCACAAGTACAAGTAGGTAAAATTGAGGAAAGTTCTGAATTTATAGGGACTCTGGAATCACGGCGTTCTGTAACCCTACAACCAAGAATACAGGGTCAAGTGACTAAAATTTTTGTGCAGTCGGGAGATATTGTCAAACAAAGAGAGGCTATTATCCAAGTAGACTCTAGGGAACAACAGGCATTGGTCAATAGTGTGAGTGCGGCGGCTGATGCGGCGCGATCGCAATTAGAAAATACTCAAGCCACCCTCAGTTCCTTAGAAGCTGATCGTCTGTCCAATATTGCTGATGTCAGACTGAATGACCGAGAATATCAGAGATCTACTCAATTAGAAGCAGAAGGAGCAATTTCTCGACAAACTAAAGACCAAGATGCAAATAAGTTAGCCAACGCTAGGGCTCAATTAGCAGCCATAGAAGCAAAAATTAAAGCTCAGCAAGCGGCTGTATCCCAAGCAGAAAAAACACTACGACAAACTCAGGCAAATATTCAAGAGCAAAAAGTTCAACTTCAGTATTACAAAATTACAGCGCCTTTTGCAGGTATTGTGGGCGATATCCCAGTCAAGGAAGGAGACTTTGTCAATACTTCTTCTCGGCTAGTTAGAATTACACAAAATCAACCCCTAGAAGTTAAAGTTTCTATACCCATAGAAAAACAAAAAGAATTAAGGAAGGGAATGCCTGTGGAAATATTAGATACAGGAGGTCGCGTTTTGACACGTAGTTCCGTATTTTTTATTGCACCCAATGCCTTGATTAATACTCAATCTGTATTAATCAAGGCATTATTGAATAATTCTCAAGGTAGATTACGGGCAGATCAATTGGTGCGTGGGAGGGTGATTTGGAGCCAGCGTCCGGGGTTGTTAGTGCCCACCTTTGCCATATCCCGCATTGCTGGGGAAACTTTTGTCTATGTGGCACAAACTCAGGTATCGACCCAAGGAAATACAGAAATGATTGCGACACAAAAACGGGTGAAGTTAGGCAGTATTACGGGTAATAATTACCAAGTTCTATCCGGATTACAAGCAGGAGACAAGATAGTGGTTTCGGGGATTCTCAACTTGAACAATGGCGATCGCATTGTGGAAGCAGATTGATAACGATATATGTTCCCCTTGATTTCCTTTGTCTTATACCAATTGGAAAAATGATTGCGGCAAATGTAAATTTGAAACTCTTATGTAGTAAATCTTTCACAATCCAAAATCCAAAATGGTATAGCACTACGCATATACGTTAAGACATTGTTGAAGCAGCAAACCTATGAACTTATTACTTATTAAGTAAGTCGGCACAATAAAACCAAACTATCTGAGGAAAAGTAAATAAAGCTAAAACCCTTTTTCCCCCTGCTCCCTGCCCCCTGCTCCCTGCTCCCTGCCCCCTTGCAGTCCTAATGATAAGTATTTAACCGGACATGATATCATCCCCCACTGAGTAAAAGCTATGTTTGTGGATTTCTTCATTCGACGACCTGTATTTACCAGTGTTTGCGCCATTATTATTTTTCTAGTAGGTGCAATTAGTATTCCCACCCTACCAACGGCTCAGTATCCGGAAATTAGTCCCACCCAAATTACTGTCACTGCTAACTACATTGGTGCTAGTGCAGAGGTAGTCGAAAATACCGTCACCAACATATTGGAACGACAAATTAATGGTGTGGAAGGTATGAAGTATATGACTTCCACCAGTAGCAATAGCGGTACTAGTCAGATTACAGTTACATTTGATGCCGATCGCAATCAAGATATTGCGGCGGTGGATGTCCAGAATCGGGTATCTTTGGCTGAGTCACAGTTACCAGAAACAGTGCAACAAACTGGGGTGACTGTGAGCAAGCGGTCGAGTAATATCCTGTTGGCTATGGGTCTGTACAGTGATAATCAAGAATACGACAATGTATTTTTAAGTAATTATGCTGACCTGTATCTAGTTGATGCCCTCAAAAGAATTAAAGGTGTAAGTGAGGCACGGATTTTTGGAGAACGTCGCTATGCTATGCGTCTGTGGCTGGATCCCAATCGCCTTGCGAGTCGCAATCTTACCCCTGAAGATGTGGTTGATGCCCTCGAAGAACAGAATATCCAGGTGGGAGTAGGGCAAATTGGTCAGCAGCCAGCACCATCAAGTCAAATGTATCAAATTGACTTACAAGCTATTAGTCGTCTCAAGGAAGCATCGGAATTTAATGAACTTGTGCTGAAAACTGCCGAAAATGGAACTTTAATTAAACTCAAAGATGTGGGTCGGGCAGAACTAGGTGCGGAAAATTACAGCTCTTTCCTCCGATTTAGGGGAAAGGATGGGGTAGGTATTGGTATTTTCCCTACAGCAGGAAGTAATGTTTTAGACGTTGCTAGGGCAGTCAAGCAGGAAATAGCACAATTAGCCACCAGCTTTCCTCCAGGAATGCAATATCAGGTAGCTTTTGACACCACTATGTTTATTGAAGAATCCCTGTCAGAGGTGCTGAAAACTTTGATATTAGCCATCGCCTTGGTAGTATTAGTGATTTTCCTATTTTTGCAGGACTGGCGTACAACCCTGATTCCAGTGGTGGTAATTCCCTTGGCATTAATTGGTACCTTTGCCTTTGTTAAAGCCTTTGGATTTTCCATTAATACCCTGACTCTGTTTGGTTTAACCCTAGCCACAGGGATGGTGGTTGATGATGCAATTGTGGTGGTGGAGAATATTTCTCGCCTAATTCAGGAAGGGAAAATTCCCCCTCGTCAAGCTGCTTCCCAAGCCATGAGAGAATTAACAGGGGCAGTAATTGCTACATCATTGGTACTGATGGCGGTGTTTGTTCCCGTTGCCTTTTTTCCAGGAACTACAGGGAAAATTTATCGCCAATTTGCGCTGACAATTGCCTTTTCAATTACAATTTCCACCTTTTTAGCTCTTTCTCTCACACCTGCTATTTCTGCCTTACTATTACGTGTAAATACCCCATCTACTGGACATTTGAGTTGGGTATTTGGGCGAATTAACTGGTTATTGGATGCCATGAAATCGGGCTACAGGCGATCGCTAAATTTACTCATCCGTAATCAGATGGTAGTTTTGGGGTTGTTTGTCTTGTCCTTAGGATTAACAGGATGGTTGTATGTCCAAGTGCCCACAGCTTTTCTCCCTGAGGAAGACCAAGGTTACTTTATCACCCTCATCCGCGCTCCTGAAGGGGTATCTTTGAATTACACCAGTAATGTTATGCGCCAGGTTGAGTCGGAAATTCTCAAATTACCTCAAGTGAATGGGACTTTCGCTATAGGGGGATTTAGTTTCACTGGAAATACTGTAAATTCAGGTATAATTTTTTCCACCATGAAGTCTTGGAAAGAACGTCAAGGTGATGGTAATTCTACCCAGGCGACTATGAATCAGTTACAGGGTAAATTTTCTGCAATCACAGAAGGGAGGGTATTTTCAGTTAATCCCCCATCCATTAGCGGTTTGGGTAATTTTGGTGGCTTTCAATTTCAACTCCAGGATAGGAGAAATAGTGGTTTAGATGCCATGTTGCAGGTTGGAGAACAGTTAATCCAACAGGGTAATCAAACACCAGGATTGCAAGCAGTATTTACTACCTTTTCTGCCAATACACCCCAGCTATTAATAGCAGTTGACCGCAACCAGGCTAAGGCATTACAGGTAGATATTGATGATATTTTCCAGACCTTACAAAGTTATCTTGGCTCTACATATGTCAACGACTTTAACTTTGAACAACGTAATTACCGGGTATATATACAAGCAGATGCCCAGTTTCGTTCTAACCCTAATGATATCAGCAAATTGTACGTCCGTTCCCAAAGCGATCGCATGATCCCCCTCAGTAATTTGGTGAAACTTACCTCTACCACCGGAGCCCAAACAATCAATCACTATAATATGTTCCGCTCTATGGAAATTAATGGTGTAGCGACTTCTGGATCTAGTTCTGGGGAAGCCATCCAAGCTATGGATAAATTAGCAGATAAAGTGTTACCAGCTAGTTTTGGTTATGAATGGTCGGGAATTTCGGCAGAGGAACAAACATCTGGGGGTCAAGCTCCCTTAATCTTTGCCTTGGGGTTATTGTTTGTTTTCTTGGTTTTAGCAGCTCAGTATGAGAACTATTTTGACCCCTTAATTATTTTATTGTCAGTACCTCTAGCTATTTTAGGGGCATTAATGGCCCAGTCACTACGGGGTTTAAGTAATGATATATTTTGTCAGGTGGGTTTAGTGATGTTGATTGGTTTGGCGAGTAAGAACGCCATTCTGATTGTGGAGTTTGCCAATCAGCTGCGAGATCAAGGTTTACCCATTGCTAAGGCTGCTGTGGAAGCCGCAGAGGAAAGGTTAAGACCGATTTTGATGACAGCCTTTTCTACCTTATTAGGAATATTTCCCCTAGTAATTGCGACAGGTGCGGGTTCTGGTAGTCGTCAATCTCTGGGTACGGCGGTATTTGGGGGAATGTTTGTCGCTACATTTTTGAGTTTATTTATTGTGCCTGTATTATATATTGCGATCGCTAATCTACGGATGCGGTTATTTGCCAATCATTTGAGAAATGATGAGATGATGAAATGATAGCTACTCAAGATTAATATGAAAGTTTGGCAAGTTCAATCTCCAGGAGGTTTAAACGGATTAACCCTAGTAGATAAACCCCAACCCCAACCAGGGGTAAAACAGATATTACTAAAAATGTGTGCAGTTTCCCTTAATTATCGGGACTTAATCACTGTCAAAGGAGCCTATGGTTCTAAACAGAAATTTCCCTTTATTCCTTTTTCTGATGGGGTAGGGGAAGTGGTAGCTGTAGGTGAGGGAGTCAGCAAAGTTCAAATTGGCGATCGCGTAGCCGGTATTTTCATGCAATCCTGGTTATCAGGGAAATTCCAGGGAAATCATCCTAAATCTGCATTGGGTGGAGCAATTGATGGGTTATTGGCTGAGTATGTCACCCTCGATGAAGATGGAGTCGTAAAAGTACCAGCACACCTTTCCCACGAGGAAGCCGCTACTCTCCCCTGTGCTCCTGTCACGGCTTGGAATGCTTTAACAACGGTAGGTAAGTTACAACCAGGGGATACCATATTAACTTTAGGAACTGGTGGAGTTTCTTTGTTTGCCTTACAATTTGCAAAAATGATGGGGGTGAGAGTAATTGCTACTTCCAGCAGCGACAAGAAGCTAGATAAATTAATCCAACTGGGTGCTTCAGATGGAATTAATTATCAAAAGACACCTAATTGGGATGAGAAAGTATGGGAAATTACAGAGAAAAAAGGGGTGGATAGGGTCATTGAGGTTGGTGGTGCAAATACCTTGAATAAATCCCTGCGAGCGTTGAGTTATGGTGGTCATATTAGCTTGATTGGCGTACTTGCTGGGTTTAGTGCAGATATTAGTACAGTCACAATTCTGCAAAAAGGTATTCACATTCAAGGGATTTATGTGGGTAGTCGGGAAATGTTTGCGGCTATGAATCGAGCCATATCTTTACATCAAATACGACCAATTATTGACCGTGTATTTCCCTTTGAGCAAGCCCCGGAAGCTTTAGCATATATGGAAAGTGGGGCGCATTTTGGTAAGATTTGTCTACAATTCTAGGCGACTATTCCCGAGTGCTGCGGTGAAAGTTTCATGTTATACCATTTCTCTAAATCCTGGCTACAGATAATTCTCCCCCTGCTCCCTGCTCCCTGCCCCCCTGCTGTCCATGTGTAGTTTTATTTTGGAGAATTGGTATTAGGCGATCGCTTCTTGAGGAAGTTTGATGATAAATGTAGTTCCTTTACCTATCTCAGAATGACAGAGTAATTTCCCATTATGTTTTTCTTCAATAATTTGATGGCAGAT
>NZ_FYBH01000333.1 GCF_900185595.1 Calothrix rhizosoleniae SC01 | reverse complement strand
CTTATAGCAGTACGAAATTAGTTTAAGACATTGTTGAAAGCCCAAACCTATAAACAGTAAACTTATTACTGGTTACTTATTACTTGCGCGTAGCGCTATATATACTCATCCTAGTGTGAATTGTGAAAAAAATACTCCCCAGTTACATTTATCTTCTAGGATTGGTAACTAAGGGAGTGAACAATATCCGATTTTCATCAATGATTGAGGAATGTTATAGCCCAGGAAAATTTCGATCACCGTTTCCTCAAAACTACTGGACAATTCTACTTTCATCTATAAACGATTTCTATTCGTCAAGACTAAGTAGGGTGTCATATACATCATCATTTATTCATATTTTGTAATCCAGGGATCAGTCATTCAGCTTTTTTGCCAGAACTCACCCCCTATCATTAACAAAAATTATTCATCTGATTCTGAATCATCTGATTCTGTGTCTGCTGGTCCTAGTTGAATCAAGTGAATATGTTTGTAGCCTAGTTTGATTTCAAATTCATCACCAGGATTTAAGTTCATAGCTTTGGTGTAAGTTGCACCAATGACAATTTGACCATTTTGATGAACACTTACCCTATATGTCGGTTCGCGCCCACGTCCATCTTTGGGTGTTTCTGGGCTTAGAGGAATACCTCTTGCAGACAGTAAAGCATCATAAAAATCAGTCAAATTCACGCGAACTTGGTCATTTTTAGTAACTGTAAAATAACCACACTGCTTGGCTCTTTCTCTACGTGGCAAACTAGAAAGTTCTTTTACCTTAGCAAGCAGTGCTTTTCCTGTTAATGGCGCGGTTGCAGTTTCAGTCATTACGCTCCCAATATCCTTACTTTTCCATGTAATTAGGTGATGTCTAAATTCATCCGAAAATCGATTTTTGACATCATGACAATCCATACAAGACCATAGGGTTAGTGGTTTATTTCTGCTGATAGTTTTCCAAGATTACCTGATATAGGCCATCTACAATGAGTTTTATTCATGGTTCCAATGGCATTAGTTCAAGTAATTCCACGGCACTTTTAACCTTTCTGTGCCGCCGTGAATGAAACATTTTTCTCTTTTGGTATAGCTGTGACTATATTAAATTGAAGTCAACTTCGCCAATCAAGTGAGTCCAGCTACTGAGAATAGTAGTAGACCCAAAAAGAAATTTCAAACCTTTCCACTTTTATTACTTGTCTCTCTAGCTTTAGAGGTAGAGGTTATTACCTTTTCCCTCTCTTTCGCAGCAGACAGTATATTATTTCCCCTTAGATCTTGTAGGCATCTAATCTTTTATTCTGCCAGTAAAGATGAGAATTTTCTCATCTGACCATTACCAAGAAACAAAAAGTATTATTCTGCCCTGATTATGGCAAACTTGACTGATTTTGTTGCTGGGTAATTTTATATTAAATACTAGCATGATCTAATAATAGCAAAATAGTTGTTTAATTTTGAATTAAACTTGTAGTTGTCCTATTATCTTAAGTGACTGAGTTAATACCAGGAGGAAAAGCTATGAGAATTTTTCAGCCAGTTTATTCCCATTGCCGTTATTACCTGACCGTAATTTTATAAAAATTCATAAAAATGATAAGGACGTTTTTTACAACTGGGTTCCCTCTCAGTGTTTCTGGACTATGGTTCCCTGATATTGATCAACTTTTTTAACAAATCTATATAACTACAAATAAGAATTTAACTGCTCAAGGATCTATTTTTTCTCTTGCTTGCACTCATCTGTAAGTAAGTTGACATTAAAAATTATAATTATGGCAAGATTAGGAGGCAGTCCCGATGAAAAAAATTTTCCCATCAAGTTATGTAATTTGCTTTATTCCTGTTCCCCGTTCTCTGTTCCTTATTCCCTACTTACAAGTCAGAAGGCAAAATTTTTGAGGTTCAACTGACTTTTAGTTACATTTTTTGCACTTTCCTACTTAGTGGAGAGGATTTTATTGAGGAGTAAACTTCTACAGCGAAAGCAAATCAATGACTAAATTGCGGTATATATGAAGCTTTTGGCAGTTAGGTTTACTTTTACTATCTATGTACGTGTTTTTTCGTGGTTATGCTGAAAATATACTCATTCTTCTTGAGGGTATTCTCACACCAGAATGCTTTTGTATATGGGGAAACCATAATATTTACATGAGATTAACCTCTATGAGTAAATCATTCCCTCTCTCCTATGGAGAGATTCAAGATATTGGTTGGTAAAAATGCAAGTTATTTTTAAAGTTTTTCGACAACAAGAAAACTCTGTTCCTACCTGGCAAACTTATGTTGTGGAAACAGAGTCAGGTAATACTATTCTGGATTGTCTCAATCGCATTAAATGGGAGCAAGATGGCAGTTTAGCATTTCGCAAAAATTGTCGCAATACCATTTGTGGTAGTTGTTCAATGGTAATTAATGGGCGTTCGGCTCTAGCCTGTAAGGAAAATGTTGGCAGCGAAATTTCTAGATTACAAAATGATGGTGATAATATTCCGGAAATTACCATAGCTCCTTTGGGTAATATGCCTGTAATTAAGGATTTAGTGGTGGATATGACTAATTTCTGGAATAATCTAGAGGCGATCACACCTTATGTCAGTACTGCTAGTCGAAAGATTCCAGAACGAGAGTTTTTACAGACACCAGAAGAGCGATCGCAATTAGACCAAACGGGTAATTGTATTATGTGTGGCGCTTGCTATTCAGAATGCAATGCTGTGCAGGTTAATCCTGATTTTGTCGGTCCCCATGCTCTTGCCAAAGCTTACCGCACCCTGGCAGATTCCCGAGATGATGACAGCCAAAACCGCTTGGAAAAATATAATCAAGGGACTCAAGGAGTTTGGGGTTGTACTCGCTGTTATTATTGCAACTCCGTTTGTCCCATGGAAGTAGCCCCCCTGGATCAAATATCAAAAATTAAACAGGAAATTATCCCCCAAAAAAGCAAACAAGATAGCCGTTCTGTCCGCCACCGCAAGGTATTAGTAGAGTTAGTTCAAGCAGGTGGGTGGATTGATGAACGCCAATTCGGTTTACAAGTAGTTGGTAATTATTTTCGAGACCTCCAGGGTTTACTCAGTATTGCTCCCCTTGGATTAAGAATGATTAATCGAGGTAAGTTCCCATTTTCCTTTGAACCTTCCCAAGGAACTGAACAAGTGCGATCGCTTATTAATGCTGTTCGCGAGCAGCAGAATTGAAGAGCAAGGGGAGTGTGGGAAGAGAGGGGAAAGATGGAAGGAGGGAAAGAGGGAAGGAGTGAAAAATAAAAAATCTTAACTCCCAACTATCAACTATCAACTATCAACCGTCACTCCCTCACTCCTTCACTGGTCTCCCAAAACGGTCATAAACTAAAATATCCCACTGTCCATTCACACTAGATTCAAAAGCAATCCTACTACCATCAGCACTAATCATAGGGTTGCGGACTTCTGCTGGCAAATTAGAGGTTAAATTGCGGGATTGGCGGGTTTGGCGATCATAGAGAAAAATTGCTGATCGCCCTTGACGGGAAGCAATAAATACGATGTAGTTACCATCTTCAGAAATAGTGGGATGGGAAGTCATTGTATCTAGTGAATTTAATCCCGGTAAATCAATTAAACTGCGCCTGAGACGATCAAATAAATAAATATCTTGGCTACCCCGGCGATCGCTAGTAAAAACAATATATCTTCCAGAAATATGTGGATTCAGTTCTGTGGCTGGACTATTCAAACTTCTCCCACTTGGATCGAAAGCAGAATTTAACAAACGTGGGTAACCAACACAGCCATTAACTAAACCTAAACTAGTAAAAAACAGTATCAAATTAAACTTTTTCAACATTAGTTACTGATGTTGGCTTTTGAATTCTGATTCAAGGAACTGCAAACAATAAATTATCTAATTTTTCCATTCCCAACCACTCCATCACTCCATCACTCCATCACTCCCTAACTCCCCGGAGGAGCTGGAACCTTCATTCCATTGGGAATATCTAACTCAATATTTGGACCCCGATCCAAAATTTCAATATCCCATTGACCGCGAATACTGGTTTCAAAAACAACATAACGCCCATCAGGACTAATACTCGGATTTCTTATCCAACCCCGATAACTAGGTGTGAGGATTTGGGAATATTGGGTGGCGCGATCGTATAATCCCACCACAGGTCTACCCCGGTCGCTAGTAATATAAACAATATAACGAGCTGTATAGCTCAAACTAGGACTTTCAATCAGAATATTTCGTCGATTTAAACGGGGAGTAGAAATAAACCTTTGTTTTTGTAAATCATGAACCAGCAATTGATGGCTGCCATTACGATGGGATACAAAAGCTAAAAATCGTCCATCCCCACTTAAAGCAGGTTTTTCCTCAGTGTAGCGACTATTGAGATCAGTCGAAACAATGGGAGTTTCATAGTTACCACAAGCAAACAGTAAAACTGTCAGCATCAAACCTATACCAATTTGAAAAATGATTGTGACAGATGGAAATTTGAAAAGCTTATATAGTAACTCTTTCACAATCCAAAATCTAAAATCTAAAATCCAAAATGGTATTAGACCCCAATGATTGAATCTTTGGAGTCGAAATCCAGGTGTAACTTTTTTCACCTCAAAATATTTTCCGTCGCAGATCAGCGAAACCCTACAGTAACCTATTTAAACATCATCTAAGTTAGTTGGGTTATTTGGTTCATCATCTGACTGTTCGATGGGCTTATATTCCACTGGCATTGCATCATCATCAGCCATTGGCGGAGTTGAATATTCATCATCTACAGGACGACGGCGGCGCTTTTTTGGTCTGGGAGTCACTTCTTCACGAGAGGAAAATTCTGAACGTCGAGAACCATTACTGGAACGTCTAGAGGGTCTTCTTCCTTCTCCTCTTCCTTCTCGTCCTTCTCTTGTTCCTCTTTCATCCCTTATGGAGCGATCCCAATCATCAGCTGGTTTATAGGCAGAACTATCCCAATCATCATCAGCATCAAATTTTTCGGAATAACGGCTGCTGTAACTGTCAGCATCCCGTCTTCGACTTCTAGAAGACCTTTCCCCTTGATTACGTTCTGAACGACGAGGGGATTCATTCTCATCATACTCATCCCTACGAGATAAACGGCTATCTCTACTTCCAGGAATCCTAGCTCGAGGACGTTCTTCTTCATAATAATAGTCTTCATCATAAGGCAGGGGTTCTAACTCCGCATCCACCTCTGCTCGATAACCAGACTTTCTACTGTATCTATAATTATTGCTGACTGGTCGCTCATCATCAACAATTTTAGTATTGCGTTTAGCCTGTTCTGTGGCGATTCCTCGTAAGCGAATACTTTCAAAAGCAAAATATACTGTGGTTCCCACCAGTAGCAATTGCCCAAATTGCAAAATTGGGTCTAAGCGCCACCCTTGAAAAATAAGAATAAAGCCGCACAGTAGCCCCACAGCAGCAAAAAATATATCTTGATCCCGTGAAAGTTCTGGACGTACAGTACGCAAAAAATACAGAGCTGCCCCAGCCACAGCCAAGAATATACCTAAAATACTGGCTGAGTTCGCCCCAAAATTTACCTGAGCCAAAATATTGGCTGAGTTCAGCCCGAAAATTATCATTTTTTTTCCCTAATATCAAATCTATATTAACGACCTACAATAAAAATCACTACTGTAGCTATACATAATATTATTAAAGCTTCAAAGCAGTTAGTATGCTTTGAAGCTATCAATCCAAAGCTAATTTAGCTAGATATAAATTGCTAATGTCTGAATAGGTTTGACAAATTCAGTCATTTGGCAATTGACACCTGTACAAATTAATGCTGAATTGCTTGTACCACATGTTACACGTACCTTAAGGTCGTCCCTATGACTTACGTGTATCCCTAGGTTAAGTTTTATGAACGTTGAATCTTATCATTTTGGCTAATAAAAATCAATGCCAGTGTTATGGGGATGACAACAATTACTGCACCTAAAACCAAGCTCCAAAAAAAATTTACTAAAGAAGGTGTCATAGAACTCAACCTTTTTTTACATACTTCATCCTAATTCTAATTGTCTATTACATCCTTGGGAAGCAGAGGCATGAAGAAGACAAGGATTAGGGGGCAGGATGAAGAGGACAAGGGGCAGGAGGCAGGGTTCATAAATGTAGGGTCTTGAATCCCTGGTAGGCCAATTCACAATCCTTCTCCCTTCCACCCTTGTTCTCTGTTCCTTATACCATTTCTCTAAATCCTGGCTACAGATAATTCTCCCCCTGCTCCCCTTCGGGTTGCGCCACTTGACGGCAGTTGCTTTATGCCGGGGAACCCGTCCACCGCACTGCCTCCTTTATGCCGGGAAACCCGTCCACCGCAATGGCTTACCGCGCAACGTAGTGGCTTACCTGCTCCCTGCACCCCTGCTGTCCATGTGTAGTTTTACTTTGGAGAATTAGTATTACTCCCTTATTCCCCTCTACCCTGTGAGATTGAGGGTGGGGACTTCCGCGTTAGGTTAAAATAAAAAATTAAGCTTTATAAAGCTTAATCTTGATTCTTTAACAAACCTCAACCTCATGACTGCTATTGATATTGCTACTTGGACCCTTGGTCCGTTGTTGGCACTGATGACTCTTTTATTTATTTTGCGGATAGTGTTGACCTGGTATCCCCAAGTCAACCTCAACCGCTTGCCCTTCAATCTTATCGCTTGGCCAACTGAACCTTTTTTAATCCCATTGCGTCAATTAGTGCCACCCATTGGCGGTGTCGATATTACCCCGGTGATTTGGGTTGGTATTTTTAGTTTACTCAGAGAAATACTTCTGGGTCAGCAAGGACTGCTGACTATGTTTGCACGTTTACACTAATCACCGTAGCTATATCAGTTTGGAGGACAAACCATCCGTTGCTTAATAAGCCTGACTAATCCAAAATCTCAAATCTTCAACAATATTACTGCATTTGTTCTTGGACGAAATTAGTATAAACTTGTCCCTTGATAAATTGAGGGTTTTCCATAATTTTTTGGTGAAATCCAATAGTTGTGGGTAATCCTGTAATCGCACATTCTCTTAATGCTCGCTTCATCCGGTGAATAGCTGTGGAGCGATCAGGTCCCCAAACAATTAATTTACCAATTAAAGAGTCATAGTATGGTGGGATCTGATAATCGGTGTAAACATGGGAATCAATCCGGACTCCAGGACCACCAGGAGGCAAATAACCGCTAATTCTTCCTGGTGCTGGTCGAAAGTTATGGTCTGGGTCTTCGGCATTAATACGACATTCAATGGCATGACCTGTTAACTGAACCTGGTCTTGGGTCAATTTCAGCCTCTCTCCTTGAGCTATTCTAATTTGCTCTGCGACTAAATCTACCCCGGTAATCATCTCCGTAATCGGATGTTCTACTTGAATCCGGGTGTTCATTTCCATAAAGTAAAATTGACCGTGACTATCCAGCAAAAACTCGATGGTTCCCGCACCAGTAAAATTAATGAATTTAGCTGCCTTGACTGCTGCTTGTCCCATTTTTTGACGTAATTCTGGAACAAGAACTGCACTGGGAGCTTCTTCTAATAGTTTTTGGTTGCGGCGTTGAATAGAACAATCTCGTTCACCTAAGTGAATCACATTACCATAGTTGTCCGCCAAAATTTGAAATTCAATGTGACGGGGACGTTCAATAAATTTTTCTATATAAATGCTGGAATTGCCAAAAGCTGCATCTGCTTCCCCTTGTGCTGCTTGTAGGGATGGCAATAAATCATTTTTATGACGTACTAACCGCATTCCCCGTCCACCACCTCCAGCAGTGGCTTTAATCATCACTGGATAACCAATTTCTTTGGCTACTTTTAATGCTTCTGCTTCAGATTCCACTAAACCATCACTACCTGGAACCGTGGGGACTTCGGCCTTTTGCATGGTTTCTTTGGCTGTAGATTTATCTCCCATCAAGCGAATAGCTTCTGGAGTCGGTCCAATAAAGGCAATATCATGAGCCGCACAAATTTCTGCAAACCGAGCATTTTCTGATAAAAATCCATAACCAGGATGAATGGCACTAGCATTACGAGTCAATGCGGCGGCAATAATATTGGGAATATTTAAATAACTTTTACCGCTAGCAGGTTCCCCAATACATACAGCTTCATCCGCCAGTTGAACGTGGAGAGCATTGCGATCAACAGTGGAGTGGACGGCAACGGTTGCAATTCCCATTTCCTCACAAGAGCGAATAATGCGTAAAGCAATTTCTCCTCTGTTCGCAATTAATATTTTGTCAAATTTCATCTTTTAGTTGTGATATCAGTTTAGTAAATTGACATTCTCTCCTAATTACATCAGAAAATCAGCAATTGCTCTATTTCAAATTACTAGGTGAGATTAAGCCTTGTTCAGTTGCGATCGCCTCCGGTGGGCATTTTGTGCCATCCCTTGGTTAGTGCTGACTGGTTAGTTCGCAGATGAGGAAGAATATAAGTTCTCCTATCTTTCCTAAATAGACTACCAACATTCAATTATCCCAATTTACTTTCCGGGTTATTTACCAAAACTTTTACCTCTCAGCTAATTGTGCAGTGGCTAACTTTTTCAAGTCTGATGGAGTTGGGCTATAAATTTTGTGCATTTCTACACTTATACAGTTAAATATTGCATCCTAATATTAGGATTAGCTCACTATATCTGAGTTTGTTGTGCTATAGTTTTTTATTAGCAAACACCGTGCGGATGTGGCGGAATTGGTATACGCGCACGTTTGAGGGGCGTGTGGCTTTGCCTTGCGAGTTCGAGTCTCGCCATCCGCATTTATAAATCATTCAGTGACCAGCTTCAGAACTGGTCACTTTTTTATTGGAGCAAGGGTAAGGGACTTCCAAATAAAAAAATAATCAATCGTTATGAATGCAGGGGCAGGGAGTAGGGAGCAGGGAGCAGGGGGAGGGAAAGTCATTTTGGTGACGAAAATTGGGTAATTTATTTCTTGGAGTTCCCTAATAAACTTTTTCTCCTTTTCCTTTTTCCCCTAGTAAAGCTATTTTTGTGCTTTGATAGAGATAGGTAAAGTTTTGTAAAGACAATTGACTGTAACGTTTATACCCAAAGATAGCTTCAAAAAACCACTGGAGTGGCATCGCTTAACTCCTATTTGGCATGGTGGTGAGGAGGTAATTCAGCAAGGTTTGCCTCATTCTCAGCTAGCACCTGCTTGGCAATTATTAATTTTGGGTGATGGCTCGCCGACACGACATTTACAGCTACTAACGAGAGAACCCACAGAAGTAGATGTGATCGATATGTCGTTGATTGGGATGGATTTAGATGGCGCTCCGGAATTAATAGAAGTTGTTCCCGGACCAAGATTGAGAAGACAGGTGTGGCTGCGTAATGCTTCTGGTCAAAGATTGGGGTATGCTAGCTCTTGGTGGGAGGCTTCCCATGTCGACGAGTATTTACAAAATCGCTCTTTACCTATTTGGGCGAGTTTAGCCAGGATTCGCACCGAATTGTATAGAGATGTACAGGGAATTTATTATGGTTACTCCCAGGCTTTAGAGTCGGCTTTTGGGGAAGCTGGACCTTTTTGGGGTCGCCATTACTTGTTTTGGCATGATGGGCAGCCATTAACGTTGATTTATGAAGTTTTTTCTCCTTATTTAACCAAATATTTGGGTTCTACCAAATTGGAGTCATAACAATTTTGGATTTTGCAGGGATGAAGTTAGTTGTTAGTGAATTCCTAACTCCTAACTTCATAATGTACAAATTAAAGTGGATAGTTTTGTTTAAAAGCTGTGCGAGTCATGGGCTGATCTACTTCCACACCTTCTCCACCAAGTACTTTTAGTTTTTTCCCATCCACTTGAATATAAACTTTGGCATTGGGATTTAAACTGGTAGCAGTGTAAATAACTTGACCTAAACGACCCATCATTGAGGCACTACCACCCCCAGAGGTAAATGCTGGAGATAAATTGACATAAATGGTATCGTTCTCTTGTTTGAGGCTCAAAAGTTTAGTTCCACGAGGGATAGTAGTGGAACCCGTACCTTCTGTCGGTCCTGCTAACAAAGTTTGGAAAGCTTTTTCTAAAATTTGGTTTGGTTTATCGCCGTTAGATATTTTCAGAGATTGGGAAACTAACTCTAAATTAGTACCATTGTCCTTCAGCCAGAAAATGCTAGCATCTTGTTGCTGATTTGGTCGGCTTGTCCCATCTGGAGAAGGTTTTTGCGTACTTTGTGGTGGGTTATCTTGTGGAGGAGATTGACTAGAATTCCAAGTAAATAAAGCTACACCGCCACTAGCAGCAACAACTGCGGCGGAAACTGCTGCAATTACTCCTGAAGAAATACGATTGGATCTTTGTTCGCTCATATAAAAACCTGCTAATAGAGCTGAGATGACACTGTGATGTGAGGAAAACCAGTTTGCTCAGGATGCTCACAAGAGGGAGTTCCCTAAAATTTAGCGGATGGATCGATTCTCAAGAATGCTGCGATTTCTATTTTGTCTGGTTTCATGTCCCATTTTAGAAGCCGCACTTGCAGTCCGTCACCTTCCAATTGAGCTAAATCTAAGTTTTGATTTAAGTTGTTGACTATTTGGTTGATGAATCGAGGGGGGACTTTTTCTCCATTTACTAAAACAACTGGCTCAACCAGTGTAATTTTTCTCCCAGCCAATATATTTATGCCTGATTCCGCTAAAACTAAAAGCGGTTTTCCCTGCTTATTTTCCTGTATTTTTACCTGTAAACTCAGACGATTTTCAGGTAAAAATTTTACTTGAGTATCAGATAATGTGTATGTATTACGATTAGATGTTTTATCATAGTTAATAGATTTACGACTAAATTTTCCCAACCACGAGTTAAATTGGGGGGATTGCAAGAATTTATTAATATCCTGCTGATTTAATACTAGACGCAAACCAGCTTGAAGAGGTTGCTTAAATAGGGGGCGTTTACGATTGAAGCTAAGGGAAGTTAATTCTATGGCATCTGTTTCTATTTCTAAGGCAGCAACCCGAATATCTTGCCCTTTTAATTTTAGACCACGTCCGGCAATTCTCAATCGATTGACTTTACCTTGGAGCAGTTGATGGGTCGGAGCATTATCTACCCGCACTTGTAACTTTTCTGCTTGGCTAAGCTGTTTGCGGATAGCATTTTCTGCTGTGCGATCTATTACTAGTCCAGCCGGGGAGATTATACCTAAAAGTCCGGATAACAATACGGCAAAAAATTCCATAAGAAATTATTGAAACTAGGAATTATGATTAGCTGAGGATGACGACAAATACTTCCTGCGGGAGTATCGCACAAACAAAGCAAGTAAGCAAATAACAGTTGTTGGTTTAACTACAAGATTAGCGATCGCACAAAGTCATTCAGTTCTTTAGTATACAAAAAATCCGTATAATCACCCTTGATAGGAGGATTAATATAATTTTCACCTACCTCCGTTGTTGTTAGCCTTCTTTTAGGTACTTCACTTTTCAATCCGCTTAAGTTCTTCACGGACAACTCTGCGTAAAGTTTCTTCCAATGGCTCACGGCTTTGCTGAATATGCTGACGCAATGCCTCATTAATTAAGGTTTGGTAGCTACTTCCACCTGCTAAATGAACCTGCTCACGAAACCATGCTAAGACTTCATCATCTAATCGGATGGTGATGCGAGTTTTTCCCGGTGGTGTGGATTCGATCGCTCCTCGTTTACCCTGGCTAAAATCATATTCTGCTTCCATACCTATTCCTCTTCGTATTGCTGTCGCTCTTGTCGAGTTGCTTTACGGGCAGAAGTGAGCCGAATCTCATCATCCATCCCGCAGGGTGTAGACAACTACCAAGACTCTACCAAAGGCATCCATGCCAATGGTAACGAACCGTTCTTCATCAAACTGCTCATCTGGAATCGTAGCTGTCCGTAGTCCCCTAAATTAGAGGTAATATTTCTAGAGCAGTAATTTCCTACTAAG
>NZ_FYBH01000144.1 GCF_900185595.1 Calothrix rhizosoleniae SC01 | reverse complement strand
TCTATATCTTAGATTCACATCTACAACCAGTACCAGTAGGTGTACCAGGAGAACTCTACATTGGTGGTGATGGTTTGGCAAGAGGCTACCTCAACCGTCCCCAACTAACATCAGAAAAATTCATACTTAATCCTTTTGATGATTCTAAATCGGAACGTCTTTACAAAACAGGAGACCTGACTCGTTACTTAAGAGATGGAAATATAGAATTTCTTGGTCGCATCGATAACCAAGTGAAAATTCGAGGCTTCCGGATTGAGTTGGGAGAAATTGAAGCAGTTCTAGCCACCCATCCTCAAGTTAATCAAACTGTCGTTATTGCTACAGAAGAAAACACTGGTAATAAACGGTTAGTAGCCTACGTAGTTATCAACTCAGAAATTACAACTCAACAACTACGTGAATACCTCAAGGCACAGCTACCAGACTACATGGTACCAAGTGCTTTTGTCACCTTAGAGAGCTTACCAGTAACACCCAACGGTAAAGTAGATCGTAAAGCATTACCGGTGCCTGAAATTGAACGAGAGACTGAGTATGTCGCACCACGTACACAAAGTGAAGAAATAATAGCCAACATCTTTGCTCAAGTACTGGATCTAGAAAATATCGGAATTTACGATAACTTTTTTATCCTAGGGGGACATTCCCTACTCGCAACCCAATTAATTTCCAGAATACGCTCAGCCTTTTCTATAGAAATACCCCTAGGAGAATTATTTTCTTCCCCCACAGTTGCTCAACTAAACCAAATAATTACCCAATTACGTAATACCAATAACGGATCAACCCTTCCCCCGATTCAACCAAGAACAGAAACCAAACAATTACCATTATCCTGGGCGCAAGAGCGACTATGGTTCCTCAACCAACTGGAAGGAAAAAGTGGTACTTACAATATACCATCAGCTGTTCGCATCAGTGGTAACTTGGATATTAATGCTTTACAACAAGCTTTAGCGTCAATAGTACAGCGCCACGAAGTATTACGCACAAGCTTCCAAACTGAGAATGGTAAACCAATACAGGTAATTGAACCAGAAGCCACCGTCAACATAAATCTGGTGGATTTACAGCAATTAGAAACAACAAAACGAGAAAATTTAGTTATTGAACAAGCACAAGAAGAAGCAATTACCCCCTTTGACTTAACAAGTGCACCATTAATAAGATGTAGTTTATTGCAACTATCGACCTCAGAATATGTGTTTTTATTAACAATGCACCATATCGTTTCCGATGGTTGGTCAATGGGAGTATTCATCCAAGAACTATCGAATTTATATCAAGCTTTTATACAAGGACAAGCATCTCCTCTAGAAAAATTACCAATTCAATATGCAGACTTTGCAGTTTGGCAAAAACAATATTTAAGTGGTCAAGTACTTTCTACTCAACTTGATTACTGGAAACAACAGTTGAGTGGTGCGCCTTCTCTATTACAATTACCTACTGACTACCCACGTCCAACTATACCAACTTACCAAGGTCGCACAATTAGTTTTAATTTAAATACTGATTTAACGACTAAGTTGCAAACTCTTTCTCAGAAGTCTGGTACTACTTTATTTATGACCTTGTACGCGGCTTTTAGTACCTTATTGTATCGCTACAGTGGTCAGTCAGATATTTTAATCGGTTTTCCCATAGCAAATCGCAATCGTAGTGAAATTGAAGGTTTAATCGGCTTTTTTGTGAATACTTTGGTATTGAGAACCCGATTTGAAGACAATCCCAGCTTCAAAAAGTTACTTGCACAAGTTAGGGAAACTAAG
>NZ_FYBH01000193.1 GCF_900185595.1 Calothrix rhizosoleniae SC01 | reverse complement strand
TACTTGGTTTAATAGTGCCCTTTAGCATCACATTCTTTTGCCAAACACTTATTGAGAAATTCTACTCTGTAAACTAGTGCAAATTGACGGGGATTTAAAATTAGTTTCTGATAAGGATGAATTAGAGGTTGGTTGAGATATTCCCAGAGAGGAAATTTCACTTGGATCTGTTTACGATTATTCATATGAAGAGTAAGATAATATCAACATTTAAAATTTTTGTATTAACTCTAATAATAAGTGTTAACTAATGACATATAAGCTCAATATTGCACAATTGATAAATAATTGTCTTGGTTACAATTGCTGAATATAATTCATCCGCAATACTATATTACGTAGATATAACGCCAAGTATTAATACTCAAAAAGTAGATGCACATTACTAGGCGAGTTTAGAGGCGCAGTATCTAAAAACTATGTCAGCAAAATCATAATTTTATAGCGTTGCCGATCGCGGGGATAGAATGGTTGCTGACCAGAAAAAGCAGGGAAAAAGCTGTTCTGAGCAAGGGGGAATGCTATTTTTTCCTCTGCTCCCTGCCCCCTGCTCTCTGCTCTCTGCTCCCTTGCCTCTTTGTGACCTGCAACTTTGTTGCGAATTGTGCACAATCATCCCTTCAATCAGCAACACCAATTTTACCTAGTATTGAGTACCTGTCTTGCGATAGTGTACGGCAGTCACAACATCAGGCTGGAGCAATTTACCATTATCAATGGTCGCATAAATAACCCAGTGATCGCCACATTCCATACGTTGCTGGACAGTACATTCTAGGTATGCTGAGGCATCACAAAGGATAGTACAACCATTATCAGCAACAGTGGTGGAGAATTTAGCAAAGCGGTCTTCTCCCGGTGCAAATGACTGGCGAAAATGTTTCATGTATTCTTGCTGTTTGCCTTCAGCCAGAATATTCAGGACAAATTTACCCCCTGAATATAAAAGGGATTCTACTGCCCTATCTTGACCAATAGCAATGGTAATTCCTGGGGGATTAAAGGTGGCTTGAGAAACCCAAGCGCCTAACATGCCAGTGGATACATCACCTTGATTCGCAGCCAGTACATACACTGAGCCAACTATTCGACCAACAGCTTGTTCCATAGGTGTAGCGGCTGTTTGAGGAACCCTAATTTTCTTAGCTTTTTTCAGGACTTGAACAAAATCTGTACCTAGCTCTTCGCATTCTTTGAGGATAATATCAGAAGGTTTAAATTTAACTTTCAAAGTCTCAAAGCCCAATTTATATCCAGCTTCTTTGAGTTTACCCTCAATTAAGTCAAAAGCTTCTCCACTCCAACCATAGGAACCAAATACCCCAGCTATTTTACTGTGATCGGCTATAGATAAGACAATACCTAATGCTCCATGAATAGGCGTAGGTGCATGACCTCCAATGGTGGGAGAACCAATGATAAAACCATCTGCTTTTTCTACTGCTGCCCGAATTTGGTCAGGTTCGGCAAATTCACAGTTAATGGATTGGACTGCGGCTCCCCCTTTATTGAGTCCAAAAGCGATCGCTTGAGCCAGGGTAGCTGTATTACCATAGGCTGAGGCATATAGTAAGGCAACAGATATTTCCCGTTTGGTTTGAGCGCGACTCCATTGTTCGTAGAATTTGGTTAGGTCTATCAGACCATAGCGTACCAAAGGACCATGACCGACACCATACATTCTCACCTGGAGATCAGAAATTTTTTCTAAGGCTGCTAATACATGGGAAGCATTGGAAGCCATTAAACAATCAAAGTAGTATCGCTGATCTTCCTGAAGGGTTTCCCCTTGTTCATCAAAAATTTCATCTCCACAGACATGGCTCGCAAATAGCTTACCCGTGTATAAAATTTGTGTTTGAGGGTCGTAAGTACACAGTCCTTCTGGCCATCGGGGACTGGGGGTAGGAATAAAGCGTAAAACATGGCCTTTGCCTAAATCTAGGGTTTCCTTACCCCGCATGGTTAAGACCTTTAATTCCTGTTCGGAAAAAGCTTCTTTTAAATGGGAAGCAGTAATGACAGAAGATACAAAAGTAACTTGAGGAGCCCTTTCTAAAATAGTTTTGAGGGTGGCTAATCGGTTGGGGTTAAAATGACCCAAAATTACATAATCTAATTTGCTCCAGTCCAAACACTGGCGCAATGCTTCTAAATAAATCTCGGCAAAAGTTTCTGGTGTGGGATCGATAATTGCAGTGCGATCGCCTTGAATTATATAACTATTGACGGTAGTACCCTTAGCTCGTGCAAACTCGATTTCAAATCTCAAACGTGTCCAACTGCGTGCCCTCAATACCAAAGTGTCAGTGGCGATTGGTACATACTGCACGTCACGAGGATGGGTATTGTTCATATGTTTTTAAGTGAAGGATGAGATGAGCAGTGAGGGAGGGAAGGAGTGAGGGAGGGAAGGAGGGAAGGAGTGAAAGAAGTGTGGGAAGTGTGGGAAGTATGGGGAGATAAAATAACTAACTATCAACCATCAACTACCAACCCCTAACTATCAACTACCAACCATCAACTACCAACCATCAACTACCAACCCCTAACTCTTTCTTAGTAATAGTTACCGACTTTACGATGGCGAACTGCGGTTAGTCCTTCAGGGTTGGAAACTCGACCATCTTGTACTGTGCAATACATGATGAAATGGTCGCTACATTCCATAGTACTGATGACTTCACATTCCATGTATGCTAAAGCATCTGTAAGAATAGGACAGCCATTTTTTGCTGTTTGGGTATTGACTCCAGCAAAGCGATCGCAACCAGGAAGTAGACGCTTGAGGAAGTGTTTCTTCAATTGCTTGTAATTGCCTTCTTCCAAGACGTTCAGAACAAAGCGATCACCTATGTGTAAGAATGATTCAATTGCTCTATCTTTAGCAACAGCAACGGTAAAGCCGAGGGGTTGTAAACTAGCTTGAGCGACCCAAGATGCGAGCATGGCACTCTTATTCTCACCTTTAGCGGTGGTAATGATATATAGTCCATTACTAATGCGACCTAGGGCTTTTTCCAGATTCACATCAATAGACTTAATTTGTTTGATGTTGCGAGCGCGCACCACCAACTGTCCCATATCTGTGCCAGATTCTTCTAGTTCCTTAAATAGAGGTTCATCGGGTATTTGTTTCACCTTAATGGCAGGGAAAGCTTCCTTAATGCCAAGGTCGATAAATCTCTTACGTAGGGGGGCAATAGGCTCGTCATCACCACCATAGCATTCAAAGAAACCGATAAATTGCTTATTCTTGACAACTGAGAGTAAAGAACTAATTGCCGCATGAGCCCCCACATGATCTGATGGTGGCATTCCAATGATGATACCAGCAGAGCGACCAGCTAGTTCATTTACTTCCTGCACATCTGCGGTGCCGATATCAATGGTTTCTACACCCACCTCACTTTTCTGAATCCCTTGGGAAATTGATTGTGCCAAGCGATCGCTATATCCATATTCGGAGACATAAAACAAACCAACGGTGGTTTCTTTTGTGGCTTGTTTTTGGCTCCAGTTCTGGTAACATCCCCTGAGTATATCTAGGTGATGATACAGTAAAGGACCATGACCATTAGCAATGATTTTTATGTCTCCTAACTCACCCATTTTCTTCATTGCATTCAACAAAGAACGGGCATTTGGGCCCATCAAGCAGTCATAGTAAAATCTAAAATCTGCTTCGATCGCCTCTAGGTCTTTATCGAAGGTGTCATCACTACAATAGTGCATACCAAAGGCATCACAGGTGTAGAGGACTTGGGTTTTTCGATCAAAGCTGAAAATGGTATCAGGCCAATGCAGGTTAGGCGCACTGACAAATTCCATTTCGTGTCCTTTTCCTAAATTTATGCGATCGCCACTTTTGACTATTCGCTTAGAAAAAGGGTCATGAACTACATTTACAGTATCAAATGAATTTTAGATTTTGGATTTTAGATTTTGGATTTTGTTTCTCTCCCCCTGCCCCCTGCACCCTGCCCCCTTGCGGTCTTAACCATAAGTCTTTAACCGAACATGATATTACTTGCCCGTAGCACTATAATATTCATAACGTTGGTAGAGTTGTTCTATGGTCAAGTTCTGTGTCCAGTATTCCACTAGGGTTTGACCAAATGCCCAAGCATAGTTATCGCTAGAACCATTCTTTCTTGTCAGTATTTTCCACAGGATTAATAAGTCAAATTTTATCGGATTATCTGCTGTATTTAAGAGAGAAAATAGGTCATATGCCATTTGCAACTTGCCAATGACAACGGGTAATTGTTCCACAGAAATTTGCTGTGCTAAGAGATTACCTAATGCTGGAGAACCGGTGGATTGAGTGGAAATAAACTGGAGAACAGGACTTTTGAGTAATGCGGTGAGTCCTTCACTAGTCGCCATTTGCAGGGTGTAGCGATCGATGATTTGGGCTGCAGCAACTGTACGAGCCTCTAAGTTCCGCAGAAAGCGAGCCAGACGCAATTGTTTTGCTGGAGCGATCGCTTGTAATAATCCCAAGGATAATGCATCTATGCCCCAAGCATCTCTCCCTATACTTATATCATTATTAACTATGGGCAATACCAATTGGCAGTATTTTTCTAATTCCTGCATCCGGTATTCCACTGCTTGGCGAATATTATTTTCTTTGGGGGAGTCTCCTAACTGCCAGTTATAGGGTGGTTGCCATTCCCGTATTGGACGCAAGCGATCGACTTGAGTAACTGCGGTAATTACGGGTAAGTTGGTAACTTCTGTGGTAATAATTTGCAGAAAATCTATATCCATTTGCAAGGCTGGATATAACGCCGGATTAATCAATAACAGCAAATCGGCTTTATGGGCATAATCTAAAACCAACTGCCGTAAATCTCCACGGCTGACTTGTTCGTAACCAGGAGTATCCCAGAGTGTGAGGGTTTCGCCTGTTGGGCTTTCCCAGTGATAACTCTGAAGTTTATCAGTGCTTGGTAATACATCTACCGCCGCCTTCTCTGATTGAAATAGGGTGTTAATTAAGCTACTTTTACCAGAACCCGTGCGCCCCACCAGTAAAATATCAACGGGTTTTTGCTCAACGACTTCCACGGGTTGAGCTTGGGTGAGGATTTCTCGCAGGGTTTGGGTTTTTGTCTCTGGTAGCTGGGCGGGAATGTTTGTCAATTCTAAGGTTGGTAAGGTGTCACGACTGTAGAGAGCAACGGCTTGACGACACAAATTTCTCAGGGCGACTTCTCGCAACAATTGACCCAAATTTACCAGTAGTTGCTGGGTTGCTTGTTCGCTAGAACCTTGACTAGCGTTCTTTGCCAACGCAGCTATGGGGTTGAGTAACCATTGTGCCCAATTTAATACCTGCAATAATTTTCTGGCTGACGGTTCCAAACGCTGGTAGACTTCATATGCTTGGTATGCTTGCCCTACAGAGACTTGATTGAGGACGGGTGATAATTTTTGCATCCATTGATCCATATCATCCACCGTTCCTCGAATTAATCCGTAAGCTTGGGGTATATAAATATTCAGGAGGGGGTATTTGACTTCCGGGTGATAAATATTGGCGATCGCTACTACTAAATTTTGACATCGTTGCCAAAAAGTCTGCCAATCTTCCCAAATCAATGGATCACCTTGACTCTTGACAAGAATATCTTGCAATGCGGTTTCTACTTGACTGGTGGTATTCTCTTCAGTATTAATACTGATTGTACTTGTAGTTTGAAATGCCAACTCTTGATTGACTTGAGCGATCGCAGTTTCTAATTCCCGTACCACCGGACTAGTCCATGTAACTAGTAACCACCGCCAACCAACCAGCATCAGGGTAAATATCGCCCAAATCCAATTGATACCCCAATTATGGATTTGCCATCCTGCTGCTAATAATAAAAAGCCGATAATAATTGCGATCGGCATTATTAATATAATCCATTGCCATAGTTTTAAACGCACCATTGTTTTTCAGCATTGCCCACTTTAGCATTATCCCGTAGGGGCACGGCATCGACAATCTATGGGATTATCAAATGATCTTAACCAGGCCGTGCCCTAGGCTGGAGATGCGATCGCTGCGGGAAATTGGTTATGATAATTTCAGTGAATTCTCGCAAATAGTCTATATTATTGGGTTAGTATTCCAGGTAGGGGATTTACTTGATTTAGAAGACTTGCGTCTATATCATAGCAAAACCGTCTTTTTTGACTTTTACAGCTGTAACTTCATCAAAGTAGTGGACTGGAAACCTTACCTACAATCCATCTGTGATACTTACGCTAAATGGTGTAGCTTTTATACACTGACAGATGTGGTGAGTCAGCAACAGAATGAGCCAAAACAGCCATTTCCCCTACTTCATAATTTGATGGTGGAGACGGTTAAGCCAGAGAAAGAAAGTACGGAAGAACAGCAAGAACAAATCGAACGGTTAACTGTTCTGGATGGCTTACGTAAATATGCTGAAAAGCATGTATTATTAATTGGTCGTCCTGGCTCAGGTAAATCTACAGCATTGGTAAGGTTGCTGTTGGAATCAGCCCAAACCCACCTGGAAATGAATTTCCAGGCTAACAGGGAAAATCGTCTCAAGACGACTGAATCCCCTGCTCATACTCAGTTTCAACGGACTTCGGCTATGAGCCAGGGGATTGATTCCTTGGCGGTTTCGGTGAATAACGCAGCTATTCCCGTCCTCGTAGAACTGCGTTATTACCAAACCTCCATCCTCGATTTAATCCGCGACTTCCTCAAACGCCATCAAATATTGTTGTCAACTCGCGAGATAGAACAACTGCTGTTTGAGGGACAATTCTTATTACTTGTGGATGGGGTGAACGAATTACCATCAGAAGCAGCACGGGGGGATTTACACAAGTTCCGTCAAGACTACCGCAACACCACACCGATGGTATTCACCACGCGAGACTTGGGAGTGGGTGGTGATTTAGGAATTGAGAACAAGCTGCAAATGCAACCCCTGAGTGAAGAACAGATGCGGGAGTTTGTTTGTAGATATCTCCCGGAACAAGAGGAAGAGATGTTAAAGCAGTTAGAGGGACGTTTGCGGGAGTTGGGAGAAACCCCTCTGCTGTTATGGATGCTTTGTTCAGTGTTTGTGGATAACCAGAATCAAGTACCTGCTAATTTGGGTTCGGTATTTCGTCGCTTCACGGAAATTTACAACACTAATCTGAAACAAGATATCCCCGTATCAGATGAATCTCGTCGTTGGTGGAGGCGCTTGTTACAGCATTTGGCTTGGGTGATGACGCAGGGGGAATCAAAAACGGAGATTCTCGTTGCTATCCCCAAGCAACAAGCTAGGGATATTTTGACGCAGTTTCTCAAACAGCAAGATTATCATCAGCCAAGGAATGCAGAAGTATGGTTAGATGACTTACTCAACCATCATCTGATTCAAGTAGGAACGGAAAATAAAATCGAGTTTCGCCATCAACTGCTACAAGAATATTACGCTGCAGAAAGGTTATTGCAGGAGTTACCAAAACTGAGTGATGAGCAATTGCAGTGGGATTATTTGAATTATTTGAAGTGGACGGAACCTGTAGCTTTGATGATGCAGTTGGTAGAGAAGCAATCTGAAGCGGTGCATGTGGTTAAGTTGGCATTGGCGGCAGATTGGCAATTAGGCGCAAGGTTAGCAGGAGAAGTTAAACCACAATTGCAGGAGGAAACTGTTAAGTTAATTACTGATTTAAATTTTCCTAAATTATTGGAATTTAGGTTGTTAGGAATTAGTAAATCTGATGCTGCAGTATCAGAGTTAATTAAATTTCTCGAAGATGAAGACTCCTCTGTGCGTAGTAGTGCAGCAGATACTTTGGTAGAAATCAAATCTGATGCCGTAGTACCAGGATTAATTAAACTTCTAGAAAATCAAGACTTATTTGTGCGTAGTAGTGCAGCAGATACTTTGGTAAAAATCAAATCTGATGCCGCAGTACCAGGATTAATTAAACTTCTAGAAGATGAAGACTTCTCTGTGCGTAGTAGTGCAGCAGATACTTTGGTAGCGATAGAATCTGATGCCGCAGTACCAGGATTAATTAAACTTCTAGAAGATGAAGACTTCTCTGTGCGTAGTAGTGCAGCATATGCTTTGGG
>NZ_FYBH01000198.1 GCF_900185595.1 Calothrix rhizosoleniae SC01 | reverse complement strand
CTTGGCTGCTGGTGAGTCTGCTCCTGTTGCTCTAAGCGCACCTGCAATCAACGGTTAATTAATCTTAGGGTGGCGATGAATCAATCGCTTCTCTATAGAATAATCAAAAACGCCTCCTGGAAACGGGGGCGTTTTTTGTGATGCTAATATCTGGTACCTTTTCAATAAAAGTAATACCAATTCAAATAATGTTTGCGACACATACATTTTTCGTAAGGGCACGGCATCAGTAAGATAATTTTATATACCAAAAGATTTTGGATGCTGTGCCCCTACCCATCTGTCCCATTCTTTTTTCAAAATGTTATAAGGTGCAATAAAGTTCAGTTTCGTCCCTCAATCCAACCTACGCCAGTTTTAGTATTGAAGTAAGGTGGGGATTCACCCTACGCTAAATTATTGTAAATTAAAGCAATATTGCTGCCCGTTCCGCCAAACTAGAACGCTCGCCTTTGGAAAGGGTGATATGAGCTGCTAAAGGTTCGTGTTTAAATCTTTCGACTACATATATAAGACCATTACTAGCAGCATCAACATAAGGATTATCAATCTGTTCCGGATCACCTGTAAGTACTACCTTAGTTCCTTCCCCTGCACGGGTAAGAATTGTTTTGACCTCATGGGGGGAGAGATTTTGAGCTTCATCTACAATGAGAAACTGTTTGGGGATAGTACGACCCCGAATATAAGTTAAAGGCTCAATTTGTAATAGTCCCATACCAATTAGTTCTTCATGACCCCTGCGCCAGTGTTTGGGTTTGTGAGAGGTATCTTGAGTCCCAAAAATTAGGTCAAAGTTGTCATAAAGGGGTTGCATCCAAGGTGTGAGTTTTTCTTGCACATCCCCAGGTAAATAGCCAATATCCTTACCCATAGGTACTACTGGTCGAGAAATGAGTAGGCGATTGTAGATTCTTTGATCAGCTACCTGATGCAATCCAGCTGCGATCGCTAATAAGGTTTTACCTGTACCAGCCTTACCCACTAGAGTCACTAAAGATATGCGATCGCGCAATAAAAATTCAAAAGCAAATTTTTGTTCCCGGTTACGAGGATTAATCCGAGATATTCCGCCTTGGGGAATAGGGATGGGAGAGACTATTTTGCTACTAGTTTCATCTACTATACCTAAAGCTGTATGGCTAGGATTGGCTATATCAATTAGGGTCAGGGCTTGGTTGGGGAATAACTCCCGATCTAAGGTTATTTTACCTTGTTGAAAAAACTCTTCGATCTTGTCTGTCTCTACCATCACTTCAACCATACCCGTGTACAGTTCATCCAGATCAACTTTATCTGCTTCATAATCTGCTGCCGCCAAACCGAGGGCATTAGCTTTAATTCGCAGATTAGTATCTTTGCTAACTAGTACCACAGGACAATTACAATGACTCTTAGCTTCTAATGCCACTGCCAGGATCGCATTGTCCCCCTTGTCTCCTTCCAATTCCAATGGTAGTTTTTCCAGGGTTTCTCCATGACACAAAGCTACTTTTATGGAACCACCCCCATTAATAGGAATACCTGCTGTCAATTGTCCCTGCTGACTTAATCCATCTAATATCCGAGATGATTGACGGGCATTTCGACCTGTAAGTTCTGGTTGCTTTTTGAAACGATCTAATTCTTCAATGATGGCAATTGGCAGGATAATATCATTATCCTCGAATTTGAGCATGGCACTAGGGTCGTGCAAGAGTACATTAGTATCGAGGACAAAGGTTTTTTTCATAGGTAATTTTTAAGACTACCAAAAGCCTAGCTTAGATGTTTTTCTCAGATGTGAAGAGATGATGGTGTGGGTTGGTTATCATTATATTGAGCAGCTGAGGTGATCAGGTAGTGGGGCTCTCTTAGGTTCTTACTTGCTAGTTTACTGGTTTCCCAAGATATATTTCTGGCAACTTTACTTAAAAAAACATTTAAGTTATTATTCCAAACATTGCCACGATCGCAATACACCACAAGATTAGACTAAAAGGTAGACCGAGCAAAATTCCAGCAATTGCCCAGCCTCTTTGATGAGCTTTAAATTGTTGAATACTTCGCCAATACCGACTTTTCCAAGCCCATTCATTACCTTTGGCACCCATAAATATAGCCATTGCCCAACCGATATGGGGAATAAAAGATAATAATCCCCACCAAACTCGATTAGGAAATAGCCATAGCCAAGGCATAAAAAATGCTCCCCAATTCCAGCCAATAATTTCCTCTGGTACTATTTCTGATTGGTTATTAATCCCACACCCAGAATTATTGATGAATTTTGTTGGCTGTAACCCAGCATCAGCAGTTCGCGAATTAATCACTAAACCTGATTTGAGAGCAGTTAGTGCTTCCCTCGCACTGCTAAAACGTTTTTCTGGTGCTGGTTCTATCATTTTTTGCAGCCAGCTAACCACAAAAATGGAACGGGGGTTTACTAGTTCAGAAAACTGCATCCGTAAATCCCGTTGTGGTAAATCTCCTGGGGAAATACCCGTTAACAAATGAATTAAGGTTGCTCCTAGGGCGTATAAGTCTGATGCTGGCACAGCTTTACCGCCAAACTGTTCCATGGGAGCATAACCATAAGTACCAACTACGGTAAAAGTTACACCTTCTTTGGCAGCTTTATCTTGAACTGCACCAAAATCAACTACATAAATCTGATTATCTTCGCCCCAGATTAAATTGCTCGGTTTAATATCCCTATGCAGTACAGTCGGACTCAAATTATGCAAATAAATTAAAGTATTTAAAACTTCAACTGCAATTTTTCTAACTTGTTTTTCTGTAAATCTTGTTTTCTGAGCTAACTTGTCTTTGAGGGAATCACCTGGTATATATTGTTCTACCAAGCAAAACCAGAGTGTGCGATCGTCAATAGAAAAGTAATCTATATATTTGGGGATGCGGGGATGACTTAACTGTTTGAGAATTTGTGCTTCCCTTTCAAACAGTTTCAGGTCTTCCCACTGTACTGTACCACCGAAAGCAAGGAGTTTAACTACAACTTGTTGGTTTACAATATCAGCAGCTTGTAAATCCTTTGCTAGCCAAGTTTGGCGAATTCCATTATTGCCTAATTGGCTTTGAAGTTGATAGCGATTTTCTAAGATTTGCTCTGGTTGCAACATCTGGTACTTTTCCTCCCCAGCCCGATTGTTCTAATCTAACTTCAATTACTCGCGATTGTCACAAAGAGGTCGGGGAGCAGGGAGCAAGGGTCTGCCGAAACTATTTTGGATTGTGAAAGAGTTACTGCATAAGCTTTTCTTTCTTTCCATCTATCGCAATCATTTGTCTTTATGGTGAATGCAATCAGATATCTCTTACTAAAACCTTGACTAAATGGTTTAAGTTATGTTAGTTTTAGATTATGGTTAAACATACACCCAGGAGGAGCAATGACTCGCGGTCCCGACAAGCAATTTGACACAGAAGTAGCCTTAAGCAAGGCGATGGAAGTGTTTTGGGCTCATGGTTACGAAGCCACCAGCCTTTCTGAATTGCTGAAAAATATGGGGATTGGCAAAAAAAGTTTGTATGACACCTTTGGTAATAAGCAGTCGCTTTTCCTCAAAGCACTGGATTACTACGCTCGCACCACTCTTGGGGATATACGCGCAAGGCTTGATGCTGATGGCTCTCCTTTGACAAATCTAAAGCACTTGCTGATGGAATGGCAACAGATGCACAGTCAACCCGGAAGTCGTGGTTGTATGCTTGGCACTAATATTGCCGATTTCAATACAGATGATGAGGCGATCGCTTCTATCATGCGAGTTTATTTACAACAAGTGGAAGATGCCTTTACAGCAACTCTAAAACGTGCCCAAGCAGCAGGAGAACTGAGTCCCTCAGCAAACCCACGAAATCTAGCTCGTTTGTTACTCTGTACAACTCAGGGTATGGCGCTACTAGGTCGCGTGATGGATAAGGATACTACCTTAGAAGGGGCATTTCAAGCCACAATCTCTCTTCTAGAAAATAGCTAATTTTTTTTGTTTTAACTTAGACTAATCATTCAAAGTTTTTTCAATTACAAACATAAGGAGCAAATCAAATGACTTACGACATCAGCAACAAAACTATTCTCGTTACAGGCGCAAATCGCGGTATCGGCAAGGTGCTGGTTGAGACATTTGTCGAACACGGAGCTACGAAAGTTTACGCCGCCGTTCGTAACTTGGAAAGTGCTTCACCACTGGTTGAAAAATATGGTGACAAGGTAGTTCCAATTCAGATTGATTTAGGCAATCCCCAATCTATTGTTGCTGCTGCTCAAATCGCCAAGGACGTGCAGGTGGTTGTTAACAATGCTGGAGCATTTAAAGGAACTAATCCTTTGGATAATAATGCGATCGCATCCCTGGAATTCGAGATGAATATCAACGTGTATGGTCTAATTCATATGGCTCAGGCTTTTGCACCAGTACTTCAAGCCAACGGGGGTGGAGTCTTTGCCCAACTTAACTCCGTCGTTTCCATGAAGACATTTTCCAACTTCGCCACCTACTCTGCTTCCAAAGCCGCAGCATATTCGATTACACAGGCATTGCGAGAATTACTGAAGGAACAGGGCACGATTGTGTTGAGTGTTCATCCTGGTCCAATTGCCACAGATATGGGTGATGCAGCAGGTCTGACTGAAATTGCTGAGTCTCCCATATTAGTTGCTGAAGGTATTATCAAAGCCTTAGAAGCTGGGGATTTTCATGTTTTCCCTGACTCAATGGCAAAGCAGATTGGTGGTGTTTACCAGAGTTTTGCAGCAAATGTTGTTGAGGTCAATATGTCTGAAGGCTAATTCTTGACCATAAACGGGGGAAGAGGGGTGAGATAAAAAGCTTATCACTTCTTTATTCTCCCCACACCTCCCACACTCCCCACACTTCCCTCCTTCAAAGGATTAACCTAACCCTGTATTTCAGCTGGAAAACTTTACAGTTGTAGAGGGTGCGCCCTAAAATTTTGCCATAACCTTGGCGGGTGGGACGGATAGCTGCATGGCTCAGATAAACCCCGGCGGCGGCTGCTCCAGGTTTTGAACCTTCAATCCCATAAGTTCCTAGCACCAATTCTTCTTCTGTAGTCGCGCCACCCGAGTTGATATAGGGAGCTTCAAAGGCAATCAAACTCCGCCCATATTGCGATAACACAAGGCACCAGCAGGATAGGGGATTATCCTGTTTTATGGGGATCGACGGTGATAGTGTCGGTGTGCTTGAGGTTTTGAAATTGCTCAATGACATAATCGCTGAGGGGTAAAGGAGGAAGGGGTGTTCCTTCAGGATCATCCAAGTTATCCCATAATAAAGCTGCAAAATAGCCACCCCAAGCACAATCGGCATGAAGAGCGAAGTCCACATTCATGGGACGATACTTTTCATCGCGTAGTTCGATCATCTCCGTCAAGGGATCAACATTCCCTTCTTCAGTGGTGCCAAAGATAGAGACAATGGAGATAATCGGGTGTTTGCTGGCAATATACTCATTGATCGCCGTTTCCAAGGCAGCCACATCCATGCGACCATAAGTATCCAGCGGGAGGGTGTGCATATTATTCGCCCCTAATCCCAAAATGGCATCTTAGTCAGTCGGGTGGGTCAACGACCATGAATATCTTCCTATATATTCGTTATAAGTTCAAGTCTCTGCCCTTGCTCTCATCCTCCGGTTCCGAAGACTCCACTGGTGGACTTCCCACAAGGTATGTTAAATCGATGGGAAGTTTAACCATGGTTCTTCCTTATGTAGATGAATCATTATTGAAAGTTTTAGAACCAGGCGATCGCAGCTACCATGAGCCACCAAGATCACCAGAAATTCTCTGATTTATGAACTATACGTGAGATGCTACATGAGATTTTTTTACTATATTTAGATGAAAAAAATAATACTTCTTAAGGATTAATTGGTATTTTCATATAATGAAATAATCTTGATAATAGTAAAATTTTAGCTGTCAATGATAAATATAGATATCAGTATCATGAGAAACTTTTATTTTTGTTAAGATAAGCCAAATTATTGATTTATTACTTAACTTAATTCCTAAACTTATTTTGTATAATTGCTGTCTGAAGTCAAAATAAATAGCAATCATTAGTCAAAATAAATAGCAATCATTAAAACTTTCAGTTTTCAGGAAACTCCCATGACTGCAACAGCACCATTTGCTAATCAGCCAAACTCAGACTTATCCAAGTCAGAATTACCTAATATTTGCGGTTCAGAAGCAGAAATTAGTTCAGTTGTTACACACAGCGAACCAGTCTTTTTAAACCAAACCAATTTGCGGGTAGAAGATATTACTGCCGGGTTCGCCTGTGCCCTACATATGCACCAACCGACAATCCCAGCTGGTCCTAATGGGGAACTCATCAGTAATCTCCAGCATATGTTTAACAACCCCAATGATGGAGACAATCACAATGCAGGAGTATTTGCTAGTTGTTACAGCCGCATGGGAGATTTTATTCCCCAACTAGTTTCTGAGGGTTGCAATCCCCGGATTATGCTTGACTACTCAGGAAATTTGTTGTGGGGTTTGCACCAAATGGGACGTAATGATGTCCTAGACAACCTCAAACGCATTACCTGTGACTCCCAGTATCAGCCCTATGTGGAATGGCTGGGAACTATGTGGAGTCATGCTGTTGTGCCTTCTACACCCATCCCCGACATTAAACTACATATTCAAGCTTGGCAACATTACTTTGCTGCCATGTTTGGCTATGATACCCTGAAAAGAGTCAAGGGCTTTTCTCCCCCAGAAATGCACTTACCTAATCACCCAGATACCTTGTTTGAATATATCAAAGCTCTGAAAGAATGCGGGTATCGTTGGTTAATGGTACAAGAACATTCAGTGGAAAGATTGGATGGTTCGGGGTTACGCCATGAAGATAAATATATTCCGAACCGTTTAGTTGCTTGCAATTCTCACGGTGAAACAATTAGTATTACAGCCCTAATTAAAACTCAAGGTTCTGATACTAAATTAGTGGCACAAATGCAGCCCTATTTTGAAGCTAAAGGACTAGGTAAGCAGCAAATTGGCAATGTAAATATGCCCTCTTGCGTTACCCAAATTGCTGACGGGGAAAACGGCGGCGTGATGATGAATGAATATCCCCGGGATTTAGTTAGGGTGTATCATGAAATCCGTGATGGTGGAGGTAATACTTCCGGAGTAGTGGCGTTAAATGGCACTGAATATCTGGAATTGATAGAAGCTGCGGGTGCAAATCCCGAAGATTATCCTACTTGTCAAGCTAGACAGCAACACAAAATCTGGCAACGAGTTAATCCCGATACAGCCACACCAGAACTTGTAGAAGAAGCGATCCAAAAATTGAAAGAAACTGATCCTCAATTCCATATGGATGGTGCATCATGGACGGACGATTTAAGTTGGGTAGAGGGCTATGATAATGTCCTAGAACCAATGAATAAACTCAGTGCCATGTTTCATGAAAAATATGATCCCCTAGTAAAACAAGATCCTACCGTAACCAAGCGTCCAGATTACCAAGAAGCTTTGTTATACACCTTGTTAGTTGAAACTAGCTGTTTCCGCTATTGGGGACAAGGAGCTTGGACTGATTATGCTCGGGAATTATATCGCCGGGGTGAGGCAGTGATTAATGGCTGATATGATCAGTATTTAAGTATTTAACGCAAAATTAGGGTATATAATTAGACGCATTAATTCCAGAATTGCTTGATCAGAGCGATCACATTACCCATGATTACTGAGTTTTGTGCCCTGAAGAATTAATAGAGGTAGAGAATTTACGGAACTCTACCTCTATTTTTCTAGGAAGAACCTACATATTTGTATAAAAAACTAGTGAAGCATCCACATGGTTGTGTAAAAAAATAGTATCGATATTATTTTTTACTTGCAAAATAAATATACAGAACTGTACATTATTAATACCTAGCATCAAATGATGTCCAGCAAATAATGATTTAAACCAGAGAAAAAGCTTATATGATCAGAATTTTATATATTATTTTCCTAGGATTTTTGTGAGTGTATTTAGGAAATATTTGCATTTATGTATAGAGAGAATAGTATCATTTAAATCTATATATGAATTGGCAATTTGGCAGCTTTTACATTTTTGATACTGGTACTGTTGTTGTGGTGCAAGGGGTGTATTAAAAATTTCCCCGACCAATTATCAGGTCGGGGTTTTCAACTCGAAACAGTAATCATTTATAGCGCTAAGCGCAAGTAAGGGACTTCCAAATAAAAAATCAATCACTTGGAATGCAAGGGAGCAGGGAACAGGAAGCAGGGGGAGTGAAGCAAGTAGTTAAAGTCCAGAAATTGGGTAATTTATTTTTTGGTGTTCCCTAATAAGTAATAAGTTTACTGTTTTTCAAAAATGTCCTAACATGTTTTGCTAGTGCTATCATTGATAGACAAAACAAGCCAATTGAGCAAAATCTATAGGTTCCAAATATTTGTTATTGCCAATTTGATTGTTTTTATTTGAAAAATAATATCAAATTTATAATAAATATCCAGATATTAATCTTAATTACAAGAACAAAATTATTAACAACTAAATTATATGGACGGTTATTCAGAAATGCAGGAAATTATTGATTTTCTCCTCAGTAGTTATGGATGGTATAGGAAATTAATTGGTGGCGAGTGGTATCAAATATCAGTTCCTGTTTTTGATGGTGATAATTTAATGTGGATTAGGGCCTCTAAACTTAATCCTGATTTGAAATGGACAGTAGAAATGTCAGAAGACTACAGAAAAAAGGGCATTGCTTATACCGAGGAACCCGTCCACCGCAAGTGTCCTCCTCTAGCTGAGATCAATTCATATGTGAATTCCGCAACGCCAAAAAAAAGATAGATTGAGTTAGTATCAGAAGTGAAAATTAACTCCTTCACTACTGTCATCGCCAATAACTGTGAAATTGCTTCCCTACAGTGGAAAGTTATTTTCAGTCTGGCAAAACATCTTTTCTCCATAAATTGGCAAATAGTAGATAATAGAAACTAAATCATCTAGCATCTAGCACTTATGCACTCATTAGGTTGGTCTAGCCTGTCTTGGAGGAACTTATTAAAATTGGGCTTTGGGATTGCTTCCTGGCATCGCAATCACTGTTTTTACCTTGTCCTGGCGTAAGCCCTGTTATCTTCTGTGATTAGTAAATATCTTTACTCATTACAGAAGAAACTGGAAATATTGTTTTTATGTGCTAGATTAACCAGTCCCCGATTATTTGGGAAACTGCTATTGCTTGGGAAAAATTATGGAAACGGCTTCATCACTCCAAATTCGCTTAAATTACTACTATCAGCAAATTAGGCAAATTATTCTGGCACGACAAAATCCAATTACTGGTTTGCTACCTGCAAGTACAGCAATTACCGCTCACGGCGATTATACGGATGCTTGGGTACGAGATAATGTTTATAGCATTTTGGCAGTTTGGGGATTGGGACTGGCATACCGCAAAATGGATCAAAATCAGGGGCGTACCTATGAATTAGAACATAGCACGGTCAAATTGATGCGGGGTTTGCTGTTTGCGATGATGCGACAAGCTCCTAAGGTAGAAAAGTTTAAACATACTCAATCCCATTTAGATGCCTTGCACGCCAAATACAACACTGTGACTGGGGATGTAGTTGTTGGTGATGATGAATGGGGACATTTACAGTTAGATGCTACATCCATATTTTTGCTGATGTTGGCACAGATGACTGCTTCCGGGTTGCAGATTATTTATACCCTGGATGAGGTAAATTTTATCCAAAATCTGGTTTATTACATTGGTAGAGCCTATCGCACTCCAGATTATGGCATTTGGGAACGAGGTAATAAAATCAACCAAGGTAGTGCAGAATTGAATGCTAGTTCTGTGGGTATGGCAAAAGCTGCCTTAGAAGCCATTAATGGGTTAAATTTATTTGGAGTTCAAGGTAGTCAAGCTTCTGTAATTCATGTACTTGCGGATGAAATTGCCCGTACCCGAATTACCCTCGAATCTTTATTACCCAGGGAATCTGCATCAAAGGAAAGTGATGCTGCACTGTTGAGTGTTATTGGTTTTCCAGCCTTCGCAGTCACCAATACCCAATTACGCGATCGCACTTTGAATGATGTAGTCAATAAGTTAGAAGGAAAATATGGTTGTAAACGCTTCCTGCGAGATGGACATCAAACGGTATTAGAAGATAGCCAGCGTTTACACTACGAGCCTTGGGAACTGAAACAGTTTGAGGATATTGAGTGTGAATGGCCTTTATTCTTTACGTATTTACTACTAGATGCTTTGTTTCTTGGCGACATCAAAAAAGTGAAGCACTACCAAGAAAGTCTAGAGTTTGTATTGGTAGAACGTGACGGTGTCGGTTTACTACCAGAGCTGTATTATGTCCCAGAGGAGTATATAGAGTTAGAAAAAGCCGAGCCCCAAACTCAGCCCAGATTACCCAATGAAAATATTCCTTTGGTATGGGCACAGAGTTTGTATTTCCTCGGGCAAATGCTCCGCGAAGGTTTACTAGATGTAGGAGATATAGATCCTCTAGGAAGGCATTTACGTATAGGTAAATATCGAGATCCCCTAGTCCAAATTGCCTTACTCGCAGAGGATGAGGATTTACAAACTAAGTTAGAAATTTACGGGATCGCTACACAAACACCAAAACAAATCGCACCGATTCAGGTAAGACAAGTAGAGGAACTATCTATTCTTTATGCTGAGTTAGGTAGTAACGAAAAACTAGATTTAACAGGTCGTCCCATGAGGCGATTGCGGAGTTTGACTACATCTAGGTTCTTTCGTATAGGTAGTGAAACTGTAGTATTTTTACCATCTTTTTTAGATTCAGGGCAATTTTACTTAACTCTGGATTACCATTTCTTAGTCGATCACCTCAAGAGCGAGCTGGCTTATATTCAAAACTATTGGCATAGTATGGGTCGTCCGACCTTAACTTTAATGCTTACTCATACCATGCTAGAAACCGGAAAGGAGGCACTATTAGAGTTAATGCAGGAACTCAAAAATGGTATTTCTTATGGTGTGCGGGTACAGTTGGGACAGTTAAACCAATTTATGTTAACTGGTACTACGGAAAGGATTGATTTTATCCACGAATTTAATTTATCTCCTGCAACAGTAATCAAGGCGACAAAATACAGTTCTTATCTGACTTCTGATCCGGAAAAAAATTGGTCATTGGCACATACTCAAGAGTTTCAAATGGAATGTGAAACTAATTTGAGTTTATTGCTTTCCTCTTTGCGAGGCTCAGAAAATATTTACGAGCAAATAGAATTATTGCAGACTTTGACCCGTTTAGAAGGGTTGGAATTTGATACGGGTTTTGGGGGCCCTGGAAAGCAGGTAACAGTAGCAGATTTACTAGATGAAGTGTATGTCAAAGCAGGAGATTTAGGAATTTGGGCTGTGGTTCGTCGGGCTGCGGGGCTATTAAAAATGGCTGATGTGGGCTTATCGGATGTAGTGACTAATATTATAGTTTGTGGCAAGCAAATTGCAGTTGGTAGAGCATACAACAAAGCATCCCTCATTGCTGTACCCATACCCCACAATGAAATAGCCGAGAAAATCAATAATTTCTGCCGTGAAGATATTCGCGATCGCGTTTTGACCCAAGAAATTCTCATTTATCTGAGTAATTTAATTAAGTCGGAACCGGAACTATTTCAGGGATTACTTACCCTGCGTGTGGGCTATTTAATTTTATTAATCACCAGTGAACTAGCCCAGGAGTTAAAGGTAACTCAAGATGAAGCATATGAATATTTAATGCAATTGTCACCCTTTGAAGTCAAAACCCGACTGTATGATGTATTGGTGGCATATGCAGATATGAGTCAATTGTTGCGCCAACAGGAATCATTACACGTCACTCAAAAGGAAAGTGAAATTGATTGGGTATTGCAGCCACTAGTTATAGATGAGATAGAAGTACCCAGTGGTTGGCGACGGTTCCGCCAAGCAGAAGGAAGCACGGGAAGGGTTCCCAACGACTTTTTTAAACAGGTATGGTTATTAATGCATAATTGTAAGGGATTGGTAATTGGTGATAAGTTAGAACGCCGCAATCGCTTGGATAGTGAAGAAATAATATCGGAAATGACCGCCGGAGAGAAGAATTTTGCCCTGCAAGTAGAACATCTATTGAATAAAATTGAAGCTCCTGAGTATCGCCAAGTGAATATTGAGACTTTGATGGAACTCGGAGCGATCGCTGGTAAAAACCCCAACTTACAAATTCAAGAATATATT
>NZ_FYBH01000177.1 GCF_900185595.1 Calothrix rhizosoleniae SC01 | reverse complement strand
CAGTAATTATCTGTCACCTAAAAATTAAATCAGGACAAACCTAAATCTATGGTTAATTTCCCTCTAAAGGCGATTCTAATTCGTGAGGGCAAAATTCAACTGTGACTCTGACTTTTCCTTTTTGCCAACTTTGAGAACTAAATCTTAATACTTCACAGTCAATACCTTCTCGAAATAAATGTGTTTCTAAAGCATCTGATTCGATACATCCTTTAATCGCTTCTAATAGTTCTAATATCTTAAATGTAGTTGATAAATTTAGCAATTTAAAAGTATTTGCAGGTACGGAAACAACTTCATTGTGACTCAATAGTTCAAATTGATTATGCATAACTAATTGCCAAACTTCCTCAAAAATTGAAAAAACATCAGACTTGTAAGATAGTTCAGCAACAATAAGGTTATCAATCAAAAAAATCTGTAAGATAGTTTGCTATTATTCAATTTTTGCTATTTATATTTTTTCAATCACCCGGTAGCTCACATCTTGTAGCTTATCTATAAGGGTAAGGTGGGCAGTGCCCACCCTACTACTACAATTGGTGGAGGTTTAAATCCCCCTAGCAATTATCCTTCTTCCTACTTCCTTCGTTTAAGATTCATGGGACACTTCCAAGAGTTCAGAATTATTGGTAAATGCTGACATTTTTGGAGCCTTTTTTTTCTGGAATGTCAACCCATTTTTACCTTGATCGATCGCAATTGTATCCCCGGCGATAAAGGTATTTTCTAAAATTTTAGTAGCGATCGCATTTTCCACTTCTCGCTGGATTGCTCTTTTGATGGGACGAGCGCCGTAAACTGGGTCATATCCCACTTCTACTAGGTAATCACAGGCTGCATTGGATATTTCCAAAGAGATTTTTTGATCGGCGAGGAGATTTTCCACCCGCTTGAGTTGAATCCGGATAATCCGCCCCATCTCACTGCGACTAAGGGGATGGAAGATAATTAAATCATCTATCCGGTTGAGAAATTCTGGACGAAATTGCGATCGCAAAGCATCCATAACTGTGTTTCGCATGTTCTCATATTGGGAGTCATCTCCAGATATATCTAGGATATGTTCGCTACCAATGTTACTTGTCATCACAATTACGGTATTGCGAAAATCAACGTTGCGTCCCTGAGAATCAGTAATTCTACCATCATCTAAGACTTGCAACAGAATATTAAACACATCTGGATGGGCTTTTTCCACTTCATCCAATAGCACCACAGAATAAGGACGACGACGGATAGCTTGGGACAGTTGACCCCCTTCCTCATAGCCGACATATCCGGGAGGTGCTCCCACTAAGCGAGATACAGAATGCTTTTCCATATACTCAGACATATCCAACCGCACCAAAGCATCATCGGAGTCGAAGAGGAATTGAGCCAAAGCGCGAGCCAGTTCTGTTTTACCTACCCCTGTAGGGCCCATGAATAAAAACGAACCAATGGGACGACCAGGATCTTTCATCCCCGCACGGGCGCGACGAATGGCTGCGGATACGGCTTCCACGGCTTCTTGCTGCCCTACTACCCGTTTATGTAGGTGGCTTTCTAATTTTAATAATTTTTGCCGTTCCGACTCCAACAGGCGATTTACCGGGATACCCGTCCACTTGGCAACAATTTCGGCAATATCAGCTTCCGTGACTTGTTCCCGTAGCAGGGTCGTACCTTGGCTCTGGATTCTCAGCAGTTCGGTTTCCTTTGCTTCCCGTTCGTGCTGTACCCCTTCCAACTTACCATACTTTAATTGTGCTGCTTTGTTGAGGTCATAGGCTCGTTCTGCTTGTTCTATTTGTACCCGGAGATTTTCTTCTTCTTGCTTCAAAGTACTGATGGCTTGCAATAATAGCTTTTCCCCTTGCCATTGTCCATTCAATTGATTTTGTTTCGCCGTTAATTGAGCAATTTCCCCTTCAATTAACTGTAGTCGCTGCTGGGTGGGGAAAGTAGCCTTTTCTTCCCCTGCTAAGGAGAGCTTCTCCATCTCCAACTGCATCAAACGGCGATCAATGGTTTCCAACTCTGCTGGTTTAGAGGTGATTTCCATTTTCAACTGAGCTGCGGCTTCATCCACCAAATCAATCGCCTTATCTGGCAAAAAGCGATCGCTAATATATCTCGCCGAGAGACTAGCCGCCGCCACCAACGCCGAATCAGAAATTTTCACATTGTGGTGGACTTCATAGCGTTCTTTCAAACCCCGCAAAATGGAAATAGTATTTTCCACGCTGGGCTGATCCACAAATACCTGTTGAAAACGCCGTTCTAAAGCCGCATCCTTCTCAATATACTTACGATACTCATCCAAGGTACTCGCGCCAATACAACGCAATTCCCCCCTTGCCAACATCGGTTTGAGTAAATTACCGGCATCCATAGAACCTTGTTGTCCCGAACCAGCACCAACAACGGTGTGGAGTTCATCAATAAATAGGACAAATTGACCATTAGATTCAGTAACTTCCCTGAGAACAGCTTTTAGCCTGTCTTCAAACTCACCACGATATTTTGCCCCAGCAATCAAACTACCAATATCTAAAGCAATTAATTGCCGGTTCTTCAAAGACTCAGGGACATCACCATTGACAATTCTTTGTGCCAAAGCCTCCGCGATCGCAGTTTTGCCCACCCCAGGCTCACCAATTAAGACGGGGTTATTTTTGCTACGACGGGATAGGACTTGAATTAACCGGCGAATTTCATCATCTCGTCCAATTACCGGATCTAATTTTCCTGATTTTGCCTGTTCGGTTAAATCTCTGCCAAACTTTTGTAGAGCTTCATAGCGGGATTCGGGATTTTGATCAGTGACCTTTTGATTACCCCGTACAGTTTTAATGGTATTTTCTAACTTAGGGGTATCCAAATTCAAACCTTTACATATTCGTCTACCAACCCGTTCATCTTCGAGAAATCCCAGGAGAATATGTTCTATGGAAATATAGGAATCTTGCATCCGCACCCGAGCATTCTCAGCGACATCTAACATCTCATCCAATGCTCGACCAAGGTAAAGCTGGTCACTTTTACCAACCTTGGGTTGACGACGGATAAATTCCTCTAATTGTTGGAGTAAGCTATTAGCATCTACCCCAGTGCGATTAATTAACCGTGCAGCTAATCCATTTTCTTGTTGTAAAAGAGCAATAATTAAATGTTCAACATCAAGTTGTTGTTGTTGATAAGCACGTACTATATCCTGAGACTTAACAATACCTTCCCAAGCTTTATCTGTAAATTTATCTGGATCTGTAGGCTGCATATTTACTGTTTCGGATTTAGAAGTTTAGATTTTAAACTAAGTAAGTAATTATATTTATTATTTATACGATTTTTAATTTTGGCTCTATCCAACAGATAAATCTAGAGGATTTGTACCATGAGTGAGTATCAGTATCCCATGTTCTAGTTCTATTTATTCTTGTTGGAATTGAAAAATCAGGGTCGTAAATCACAGAGGAATGAAATAAATCAAGGTAAAAATAATCTCATTTCCTGTCTCAACTCACTCCAACCGTTCCATACAATATCCAAAAAAATATTAGCGATATAATATTATATCTAATTTTCAGGGCGGAAACCGCCCCTAATAATCTGGTTAGGGGACAATACTTAGCGAAGGAATATTGTAGATTGGTTCGATGCAACCTAAACCCAAGCTAATTGGGTGAGGAGATTTTCTCTGAACCACAAGAATGGCATTATTTTTTCACGTCAGAGGAAATATTGTTATTATTTACCAAGGTAACAGGACTATCTATAGAACCCAATGCCATAGACATAAGAAGTTTTTGTGAGCTAGCTTCAGGGCAATCTTCTCCTGGTCTTCTTTGGATGTAACTACCATCTGGTTGTAATTCCCAGGCTTGGCGATTATCTGCCAACATCATACCCAAAATCTCTTGCAAATCCTTGACAATGTCTGCATCAAGGACAGGGGTAATAGCCTCCACTCGCCGATTTAAGTTGCGAGGCATCCAATCTGCACTCCCAAAATAAATTTCCTCTACACCATTATTATAAAAATAAAAAATGCGGGAGTGTTCCAAAAAGCGACCAACAATACTAATAACCCGAATATTTTCGCTGACATCTTTTATACCTGGTCGCAAACAACAAATACCTCGGATAATTAGGTCAATTTGCACCCCAGCACGGGAAGCAGCGTATAAATTAGCAATGATTTCTGGATCGACAACAGAATTCATTTTGGCAACAATTCTACCGGAGAATCCATTTTGAGCATTTTCCATTTCCCGATTAATTAATGCCAAAAAGCGATCGCGCATATTTACAGGTGCGACTAATAACTGACGATAGGATTTCTGCCGGGAGTAACCTGTGAGAAAATTAAATAAATCGGTTAAATCAGCACCTAGTTCTTCCTGGCAAGTAAATAATCCTAAATCTGTGTATAATTTTGCAGTTTTAGGATTGTAATTACCGGTGCCAATGTGGACATAGCGACGGATGCGGTCTTTTTCTCGGCGCACAACCATGACGATTTTGCTGTGGGTTTTCAGACCAAAAAGACCATAAATAACGTGTACTCCCACATTTTCTAAGCGTCTAGCCCAATAAATATTATTTTCCTCATCAAATCGAGCTTTTAATTCCACCAACACAGATACTTGCTTGCCATTTTCTGCGGCTGCAATTAAAGCATTGATAATGGGAGAATCCCCAGAAGTCCGGTAAAGGGTCATCTTGATTGCCAAGACATTGGGATCACGTACAGCTTGGGTAATAAAGCGCACCACTGATGCGGAGAATGATTGGTAGGGATGATGTACCAGTAAATCTCGTTCCCGAATTACAGCAAAAAAATCTTTGACTTCCGATGTCTGGCGAATATTGGGGTCTAAATTAGGTTCCCCAAGACGCTGCAAACGTGTAGGTACTACTGACTTCCAAGGTTTATCTTTCAAAGCTGGTAAGGGCAAAGACATAAAATACATCAAGTCTCCCAATCCCAAAAGCCCTTCTACTTCATAGATATCTGTTTCCGCTAATTGTAAATCTTGTAACAAACGGCTACGAATAGTTGCGGGAGTTTGGGATTTTATTTCCAGCCTGACGGGAGTTCCTCCCACACGACGTTTACGTAATTCTTGTTCGATTGCTAGCAATAAGTCGTCTGCTTCATCTTCTTCTAAAACTAAATCGGCATCACGGGTAATGCGGAAAGGGTGGTATTCTAGGATAGTCATCCCCGGAAATAGGGATTCTAGGTTATGAGCTACCGCTTGTTCTAAAGGCACACCAGTCCACACTGATGGTTTACCATTTTCACGAAAGCTTAAATCTGCCGGTAGTGCTAGAAACCGGGGTAAAACTTTAGGAACCTTAACCCGAGCGAATAATTCTTCTTTTGTCTCTGGATTTTGGATAACTACTGCTAAATTCAGACTGAGATTGGAAATATAGGGAAAGGGATGACTTGGATCGACGGCTAGGGGTGTGAGAACTGGAAAAATTTGTTCTTCAAAATATTTGTCTATATAGGTACGCTGTTTCTGATTTAGTTCTATGTAGTTAATAATATAAATACCATTCTTTGCCAGCAGGGGTTGAATAACTTGGTCAAAATGTTGATGTTGTTGGGCAACTAAGGGACGGAGGGTTAAACTAATCTCGTCTAACTGTTGTTGGGGAGTGCGTCCATCAAAAGTTAATTGGCTCACCTTGGCTTCTACTTGTTGTTTCAATGCCGCTACCCGTACCATAAAAAATTCATCCAGGTTAGAGCTAGTAATGGCAAGAAATTTCAACCTTTCTAGGAGTGGTGTGCGTATATCACAGGCTTCATGTAAGACTCGACTATTAAATTCTAGCCAGCTTAATTCTCGATTTATATAATACTTGGGGTCTTTAAGATTGCTTTTATTGGTGGTTCTCTTGGATTTATTAGTCATGATTCTCCAAGCAGAGGCAGGTATAGCCAGCTTATATAACTAGTGTTATTTATAAGCATAATCGGAATAGGTTGGTGAGGGAAGTGTGGGAAGGGTGGGAAGTGTGGGAGAAAGATAAATTCTGACTTGTTTTATAGTAAATTTCAGATAAATCTGATTAAACAACGTTATAGAAGCATTAAAATCCGTTATTTTTAATCAAATTCATCTTTTAAATTCAATTTATCCGTTTCTGGTTTTTACTTACTCTTCTTTAGCTCAAACTTCTTCTTGCTTTCTTCTTTTCGCTCTTTAAGTCTACCAGATTGAAGTTTTTTTGTTAAAGTCCCAGGATCTGGCAAGCGATAAATATCTTGACGACCAGGATGGGGTTCTTTTAAAACTAACTCCTCTTCTACTAAAAACTTGAGAGTCTTTTGAACTGTACGAACTGACATTTCAGTGACATATCCTATTGTCGCAAGGCTGGAATAGCAGGTTCCACGTCGCGCAAAGTGACACATCAAACGAAATTCGTTGGGTGTTAACCCAGCATCATCAATCACAGAGCGGACAAATAGTAAATTTTTCGGTTTCTCTGTCTCAGTTGTCATAAATTTATTGACCTATGGGTATGTACAACATTCATCTAAATAAACAAATTCTGCGTACCTGGTAGGCAAAATATGCATATAGGTAAGCAAAATATGCATATCTAAATTATAGTATATTAATCTTGAAGTACATGTCAGACAATAAATATAGAAGCTATTAACATTAATCTAAATATAACCTTAAAAGGATATACTTATTTAAGTAAATACAAAGCAAAAAAATCACACAATCATAAAATCCTTTTCTAAAAAGAGTTTCAGCTTTTTTACACTATTTACCAACAGGTCTAATCTTCACCCACTCATGCATCTGATACGTGCTTGCCATGCAGAATATCAATTATAATGCTATGCTGGAAGGAAATTAGCGAATTATCTGCAAATAAAAAGTATTGGCGTGATTGTAGAAATGCAAAAAGCGCCCCTGGAGTGGCATTCCAGAAACGCTTTTTTTAAGACCTGATATTTGCTGATGCTCATAACACCTATAAGGAGCACCAAAAAAATGCATGAAAAGCACAAATCAGATTACCCTAATTATAACTCAATTCCGCCTTCTCAGCTTTCAGGCTTAAATGAAGGAATAGAAGAAGGTCAAAATAGTTCTTTTTTTCTAGACCTCAAGCCTTTAGTGTCTACTATATACAAGTCACACCCATTACCATTAAGCTTGGTGATATTGATAATTCCAATTATGTTTGGGTCTGGATTTATTATAAAAAATGATAAAAATATTTTGAAAACTCCGAAACTACAGAATGAAAAACTTACTGTCCAAACTCCCAATTTCACTCGTGCTGAATATGAACGGTTAAAGTTAGGAATGTTGTTAGTAGAAGTAGAAGCTATTTTGGGCAGGGGTTATGAAATTGAGAAGACAACAAAAAATGTAACCTTTGTTTGGAATAATCCTGACAAATCTACAATCACTGGAATTTTTGAAGACGGGAAGTTAGTGCGTAAGAAGCAGGAGGGACTATAGGATCCATTTGGTATATTTTTCTTGAACAAGTCGATACAGAAATCAGTTCATATCTTCGCCCCCGTCACCCCCAGGGACAATCTGCGGAAACTGTGATATCGCTATAAAGAAACTAAACCTCGTCTACCTTGAGAACCGTAGTTTTATAACCTCATAACTTGCACCATTCAAGGGCTAGCCCAAATGTCCGCCTAGGAATTAATGATACTGTGGGCGAATCGGTTGGGGGGTATAACCAATCGTGCCCATGTACCAAGTATTTCAGTTCGTTTCAACTAACAACTTGTAGCATTCTCAATTAGCCCAGATTAACGCCCAGGAATGAATTCCTAGGCTCAAAGGCAAAGTCTACTTAAGTAGACTTCTGCTATGAGACTGGGATTTAAATCCCAGGCAGTTATTGATGATCATGCAATTTATCAGTTTCATGGCAATTTCTTAAGTGTTTTATAGGAAATTTCATATAAAATGGACGAAGATGAGGATATTATAGAAATTCCTTTACGATCTCTTGTTTGGATGGGAGACTCTCTCAAAAATATCCGCTCATTTCCTGAAGAGGTACGTGCATCACTAGGCTATGCATTGCAATTGGTGCAAGCTGGAGAAACACCAATGGATGCCAAGCCTTTTAAGGGTGTTGGAAGTGGTGTGTATGAAATTATCAAACGCTACGATACCGATACTTACAGGGCTGTTTATGCGGTAAAGATTGGAGAACAAATCTATGTCCTGCACGCTTTTCAAAAGAAATCCAAACGGGGTATTAAAACTCCACAGGTTGATGTTGACCTGATTAAACAACGTTATAAAGATGCGGTAGCAATGGAAAAACAAGAATGACACAGGAATCCGTTTTTGAAGAAAGCAGTGGTAATGTATTTGCTGACCTTGGTTTGTCCGATGCAGATGAACTTTTTACCCGAGGAAAAATAGGTATTCAGGTGCTGCGTATTCTGAAACAACGCAACCTGAAACAAGGGGAAATCAGCGAACTTCTTGGTATTCCCCAGACAGAAGTATCTCATTTGATGAGAGGAGAGTTTCAAAGGTTCAGTGAGGGCAAATTGCTGATTTTCCTCAAGCGACTCGATACAGAAATCACTTTGCACATTCGTCCCCGTCAGTCTCAGAGTCAATATGCTGAAACTGTAATATCGCTATAGGGTACTTCATCCAGTATTAAAAAAAAACCCAATTTATCATTGGGATTTAGTTACTATTTAGCGACAAATTTTACTCAGACGTACCTAAATAAGCTTCTAAAACCTGTGAGTTATTTTGAATTTCCTCTGGGGAACCCATTGCTAAATTTTGCCCTTCAGCTAATACCCATACTTGATGACACAAGGACATGATCACATCCATGTTATGCTCAATAATTAAGAAAGTCATGCCGTCTTTATTCCAAGCAATAATGCGATCGCAAATTTCTTGAATTAGGGTAGGATTAACCCCCGCAGCAGGTTCATCCAATAAAATTAATTTCGGATCGGTCATCAAAGCTCTGCCAATCTCTAATAGTTTCCGTTGTCCTCCTGATAAACCCCCGGCATAATCCTGTGCTTTATGTGCCAAGCCTACGGATTCTAAGAGAAACATGGCTTTTTCCCGCAATTCTTTCTCTTCCCGCTTCACCACATGGGGTTGGAATTGTACAGCCCAAAATTTCTCTCCGGTTTGTTTTTGTGCCGCCAGGAGCATATTTTCTAGCACCGATAACCGGGACAAGGCACGAGCTACCTGAAATGTCCTCACTAGTCCTTGCTGGGCAATTTTATGGCTCTGTAAGTGTTGAATTGGTTCCCCATCAAATACTACTTTGCCTTTATCTGAACGAATAAAATTAGACAGTAAATTAAACAGGGTGGTTTTACCAGCTCCATTGGGACCAATTAAACCAGTGATACTACCTTGGGTAACGTGAATTTCTGCATCATTAACTGCTTGAATGCCACCAAAACTCTTACAAAGTCCACTAGCAGCGAGTAGAGATGTGGGGGTTGGATTATTTGCCAAGGGTCAGTTCCTCCTTTTTCCCTAAAATACCTTGGGGTCGCCAAACCATCAGTACCATCAAAATTAAACCAATGACCATGATCCGAAATGCACCTAACTGTTCTACATTCAGTTGGGTAAAAATTTTCGGTAAAAATTCCCGAGTTAGGGTGTCATAGGTAAAGAAAATCACTGCTCCTAAGATAGTGCCAATATTATTCCCAGAACCGCCTAAAATCACCATAATCCAACAATCAAAGGTCAATTGGGGCTGGAAATTATCAGGATAAATAGCACTTAGTTGCCATGCGAAAAAAGCACCTGCGACTCCAGCGATCGCGCCTCCTAATATTAATGATTGTAGCTTATACCAAAAGACATTTTTCCCCAGGGCTTTCGGTACTTCTTCATCTTCACGGATGGCTTTGAGGACTCTTCCCCAAGGCGATCGCAATACAATTTCTAAACGCCAAAATACAAAGGCTAATACTGTCAGGCATAACAGCATCAAACCAGCTTTCGGAGTATAGTTATACAGAGATATGACTCCAGAAATATAAATTGCTACCGATAGCAACCCTAATAAACCACCAACAATTAAACGGGATAAAAATTCTTGTTGATTCCTAGAGCGTTGAGGAGCATCGCTGACAAGTAATTTTTGAGCAGTACGAATCCAACGCCATAGGGCAAATATAGTTACAGCTGCTAATAAGGTTAATAACCCAATCATCAATATTTTGAATAACAAATTAGGTTGTATTGTCGATAAGGGAATTGGATAACTTTGCACACCGAACGCCCCAGATACCCAGCTATCCCCCACGGGTAACTCCTGGTTATTGATAATCAGGCGAATTACTTCTCCCACGCCAATGGTGACAATTGCGAGATAATCTGACCGCAGACGTAAAGTAGATAAGCCAATTAATAAACCTAGTAAGCCAGCTATAATTGCTCCCACAATCGCTGCGATGATTATGGGTACACCTTGGAGGGTTAATAATACGGTGGTGTAAGCACCCAAGGTCATAAATCCCACATGACCAAAATTAATTAACCCAGTAAAGCCCCATTGTAAGTTTAGTCCCAGACCGAATAAGGCAAAAATCCCAGTGGAAATTGCCAGAAAAATTAGATAATCAACCATATATATTAAGTTCTGAATGATCAGATATTATACTTTGACATATTCCTGATTGCTCCACCTTAAAATCTAAAATCTAAAATAGTTATGATCCGTTGGTTTTATTTATTCTCAATCGTTCTGAGCTTATTGATTGTTAGCTGTTCTGACCCCACACCAGCTGAACCACCCATGAATGAAATTAATTCTTCCACACCAACCCCCAAACACCAGGGACAAGAATTACCTGTTTCCGCGATCGCTACCCTAACTAATGGGAATAAAATTAAGCTAGAAGTGGCAGAAACCCCCCAACAGCAGGCTATGGGACTAATGTATCGCCCTGCTTTACCTGATGACCGAGGCATGTTGTTTCCATTTCCTTCACCCCAACCAGTTAACTTTTGGATGTTCAATGTACCTGTTCCCTTAGATATGGTGTTTCTGTATAAAGATGAAGTAAAGGCGATCACGGCTTCTGCTCCACCCTGTCAAAAAACACCTTGTCCCACCTATGGTCCTAATACACCTATCGATCAGGTAATCGAGCTTCGCTCTGGTAGAGCAGCCGAATTGGGCTTAAAAGTTAAAGATAAAGTAAGAATTGATTTTCTTGATTCCGATTTATTACGTAGATAAAGATATTTATGAATTGAGCTGTATACTAAGCTGATAAAAGCTTTACAGGATTTTTATCAAAAAAAGGAAAAAAACTTGGTAAAAAAGTTACTTTTAGAGATAAGATAAAATACTGAATCGGTTATCTGTAATTTTTTGTTGCTAGACTAATAGCATATTTATGACGTTTGGTCACGAAAAATCTTCCTTTTGGCATAGGTTTCCAGAATAACCAATAAGGGAACATAGAGGTTATAGAATTTCTGTTGTTAGAGGTCTTGTGAAGACGATTACCAAAGTTCAACAAGATATAGCCACTTGAGACAATGGAAACCAATGTAGGAAGTTGCAAACCAGAATTTCCTGGTGGTAATTCTCTTAACAGATGGAAAATAAGTGATCTTTAAGCATGAAGTATTTCAGATTACAGTGACAGTTCAAATATTGGCTATTTGTAAAGGCAAATTGTGAATTTATATATGACAATACTTTCGGCACAAGGAGGTGAGACGTAAATGCTACCATCAACCTATTCTTATTCTCGACTAATTGATTTTTTGCAAGAGGATCTAGCTATTTCGACAGCTTCAATTTCTGTTGCTCTGAGACATTGCGAACAAGATCCTGGACCTTTACCTATGATTCTTTGGAAATATGGGTTAGTTACTCTAGAGCAATTAGACAAAATTTATGATTGGCTGGAGTCTACTTAGACATGAGTAGTTCATTTAGGACAAGTGGCTTATGTCATATTTACTTAATTTTGCAACTAGATTAATTGACAAACTCCTTTACTTTTACTTTCAGTATAATTTCCACCTGTTAATTAAAAACATTCATGCAAAGAGCGAGTCATTTATCCGACTCGCTCTTAAATTATGATTTTGGATTTTAGATTTTATATTTTATAGTTATTCCAATTAATTTCCGTAGTGGGAGCATCTTGTTCCCTTTACACACGAAGTGGGTAAGATGCCCACACTATAAGATTTGTTAGGGATTCTACCTCTAATACGAACTATCTGTTTTCTATTTTAAATTACTAAAGCCTGTTGGGTTATGGCGAGTCATAGAACCAAGAATCCTCGCCCCTTTTAGGGCGATGGAGTGTCAAAATGAGTATCTACTGATTATTCAGTAATTAATCAATGGGAGAGCGAAATATGGATGTGTGAGAGGCTGAAAATACAGACAAGAGAATTTAATCGGGGGTATTAGCTGATGATGTTTGGTGATGGTTAATTGACCAACGGTGATCTATATTCACAGAAGAAAATTGACAAATTTCTTCTAAGTGTTTTTGTTGAACTGCTGCTTTACGTAATGTGATAATTAGCTGATTTACCTGACTTCTCAGGTTAGGGTCATTACTGACTGCTGACATTGTTTGGCGTTCTAAAAGTTGCAATATCAGTTCATAGTGAACTGGTGCTGGTAAAGGAATTGGCTGCATGTAATTAATTTAATAATTTTAAGTTTGGCATTTTGTGTGAGTAGCGGGTAAGACACAAATGAATCAACCTAAAACCTTAGTCGTAGCTAAAAGCTAGTATAGAGGTTTTTACAGAGGTTCATAGATTTGCTTTATACCTATTGTAATCAAAGCTAGATATTTAACATTCAACTAATCCCAGCTATCTTCTGGGAGTGCTGACGGCGTAAACAGATTAGCAATTGCTAATTTCCTATCTAGTTGTTTAACTAAAGACTCACCAATAAGTACAGCAGATGCACCAGCTGTTTGAACCAAATCCAGGTGTTCTCGGTTGTACAGTCCTGATTCACTAACAACCAAAATCCCTTTTTTTTCCAATTCTTCACCCCTTACCGTTAAAATTTGGCAAGTGGTTTGTAGATCGACGGAAAAGTCTTCTAAATTACGATTATTAATACCTACTAAAGAAACACCATCTAACGCTAACACACGGTCAAGTTCTTCTGGGCTATGAACCTCTATCAAAGCCGTCATTTTCAGAGCATTAGCGATTTTTATAAAGTATCGTAAATCACTATCGCTAAGAATAGCAGCAATTAACAGAACTGCATCTGCACCTTGTACCCGTGCCATATACATTTGATAAGGATAGATGATGAAATCTTTGCACAGTAGTGGTAAATCGACTTGAGCGCGAATCTGAGCTAAGTAATCAAAACTGCCTTGAAAGAACTTTTCATCTGTGAGAACAGAAAGACAACTAGCTCCTCCTGCTTGATATTGACTAGCAATTGCTACGGGGTCAAAATCAGCACATAGTACACCTTTACTAGGAGAAGCCTTTTTAACTTCAGCAATTAATGCTGGTTTGGTTTTCCCTTGTTGTAATGCGGCTAGAAAATCCCGTGGGGGTGGTACATTGCGGATTTGACGCTGTAAATCTTGCAAGGAAGTTTGGGAGCGTCTTTTCTCGATTTCTACTTCTTTGTGCCAAACGATTTTCTCTAGAATATTATTAGGTTCAGCATCTGGTAGTGCAACTTGATATTGTACATAAGAAACGGCAATAACTGGATTTGGTTGTCGGCGACGAATCTGCATATTTCAGTCAATCAATTTTGGATTTCAGATTTTAGATTTTGGATTTTATAGCGCTACACGCAAGTAATAAGTAATATCATGTCCGGTTAAATACTTATCATTGGGACTGCAAGGGGGCAGGGAGCAGGTAAGCCATTGCGGTGGACGGGTTTCCCGGCATAAAGGAGGCAGTGCGGTGGACGGGTTCCCCGGCATAAAGCAACTGCCGTCAAGTGGCGCAACCCGAAGGGGAGCAGGGGGAGAAAGAGTTTGGGTGATTTTTGCATGGATGGCTATATCATAAGTAATCAGGCGGACATGATATAATAAGTAAAATTTTTGCCTACTATTCCCTATTCCCGACTTCTGCAAGAAGCCTATTGGTTGTGCAAAAATCCAATCGGAATCCTATATCAGTTAAAATCCTTTGTTATGGTTCAAACATAACAAAGGAATTGGGTTGAAGATATTTAGGCGATCGCTCGTTTATAAGCTTCATCCAAGACTTCAGAAAGGGTAGGATGGGCGTGTACTAAATGGGCTAAGTGTTGTACTTGTTGACGGTTGGCGATCGCAGCTGATGCTTCATGGATGATATCAGAAGCATGGATACCAAAAACATGGACTCCCAATACTTCTCCAGTATCTTGACGATAAATGACTTTGGCAATACCATCAGTCTCACCTTCAGCCAAGGCTTTAGAATTACCTTTAAAGTAGCTCTTTGCCACCTTAACAGTAAATCCTTCCGCCTCACCTTTTTCTTTGGCTTGAGCTTCTGTCAATCCCACATAACTAATTTCTGGGTGGGTAAACGCCGCCGCCGGAATACTGAGATAATCGACATTTTTTGGTTTACCGCAGATATTCTCCACCGCGATAATTCCTTGAGCAGAAGCAGCGTGAGCTAACATCATTTTGCCGGTTGCATCGCCAATTGCCCATAAATGAGGTACGGTTTCCCCATCACTCAATACTGCCATTTTATCGTTAACCGGGATAAAGTTGCGGCGATCTAGTTCTACACCCACAGCATCCAAGCCGAGGTTCTGAGTTGCTGGTATACGTCCAGTAGCTACTAAACAAGCATCAACTTCCAATACATCAAAATCTTCTTTGGTTTGAAAATTTGCTAATTCAATCACTACTGGGGAACCAGGAATAATTTTCTTGGCATATATCCCAGAATAAGTTTCTATATCCCTAGGGTTAATTAACACTCGTTCTGCTAATTTAGCAATATCCCGGTCAAAGGTGGGCATCAATTGGGGTAAAGCTTCAATAATGGTAATTTCACTACCCAAAGCTGAGTAAATATCTGCAAACTCCAAACCAATGTAACCGCTACCAATAATAGCTACCCAATCTGGTAAGGATTCTAACTTCACAGCTTGGTCGCTAGTAAACACTGTTTTACCATCAACCTCTATTCCTGGGGGAACGAAAGGAACAGAGCCAGTAGAAAGTATAATATCCTTGGCAGTAACTATTTCTTCACCACTATCTGTAGTTATACTGACTTTTTGGTTTCCAGCAATTTTTCCCCAACCTCTGATGATTTTCACACCTAAACGTTTGAGGCTGTTGGTTAAATCTCCTTGGATCTTCGCAACTAAATTAGTAGCATGATCCGCGATCGCTTGGCGATCAAATTCCACACTTCCTAGTTGAATACCTAGTGTTTTCAGGTGATGGGCATCTTTTAATTCTCGCACCCGTCCAGAAGCTGCTAGCAATGCTTTAGATGGGATACAGCCCCGGTTAACACAGGTTCCTCCCATATCCCCTGCTTCAATAATCGCCGTTTTTAAGCCGCAGCTAACAGCGTGTAAAGCTGCGCCGTGTCCACCCACACCAGCGCCTATAATCACTAAATCATAATCAAATTCATGACTCACGTTAGTTTCCCCGCGTGCTTTGTCTATATACTCTTAACTGACTAACTTATCAGTGTAAGTTTTCTAATTTTAGGCTGTTATCGGATTTTGAGTGATCCATTATGGCAAGTTTTTGACCAAGACATTGCTATTAAGCACCTATAAATCTAAGCTGATATAGTCCAGTATTGGGGAAGTTTAAGAAAAGTCCAGTAATATACTTAATAATCCCTTT
>NZ_FYBH01000414.1 GCF_900185595.1 Calothrix rhizosoleniae SC01 | reverse complement strand
AGATTATCACCCCAAAGACTTGAAGTATGAATCAACTGGATAAACTTTTGCCAAAACCGAAAAATATCATTCTGGGTGGCCATGATGATTAGATAATAAGTAATAGAGGAATAATAATTGTGCAACTATTTACTAAGCCAAAATAATAAAGTGGATCAACAAATACTGTTACATGGGGTAATTGATAAAATCTTTCCCTCGCACATGAATATGATAAATATTGTAGGCGATCTGTTGATACGCAATTACGAACTGGTTTTGCATTCTCAAACTGAATTGCAATTTCTGGAAATCTTGCTAAAAAGTTTTTAAATTATTGTTCAGGAGATATTTTTGTTTTTGGATAGTGTCGGCAATCAAAATTTACAATATGATGTATTAACCTTAGATAATTAGGGTCTGCTGAATAACTAAAAAATATTGATTTATCAATGCTTTGAGGCTATTTTATTGGGGAAGGGCGTGCAAGGAAATTAGGATTTTAGGTTTAAAATCCTTGCATCTGTTATTTTTGATGGCAAAAAAAATAGAAATAAAGAGGCTGGAACTACTCCCTACTCCCTACCCCCACCAAAAGACTTTTATGCCTAACGGCACGCTCCGCGAACAGCAAGCCCTAATTAGTGATACAAATTATTTTTGTTTAAGTCCCGTTATGTAGTTTGCGTTCAAACCCACATTCCGCACGTAGAGAAAAACTTCTCAGTATTTTTAATAATCGCCAAATAATTGTTTATTGATACTATTGTCAAATACTACTCCGGTTTTTACCTACAGTAGAGCTAACTTTGGGAGTATTACTCTTGTGCATCCATATTCGCTGAATGTCTGAAAGCCTTGTTATAACTGAGTTATAACAATAAAAAGCTTATTAATTTAACCTGCGGAATGTGGGTGCAAAAATTGATTTAGAAATTCAAGTAATTGCGATTGAGCCGAATGTATAAAAAAATGGTCGCCTTGGAACATCTTGAGTGAGAAAGTACTCTTTGTTTGTTTAGCCCAAGCTTCTAATTCATTTATATTAGCTTCAGGATCGGATAAGCCTCCAAAAGCAGTAATGGGACATTCTAAAGGAGGTAATGGTCGATAAGTATAGGTTTCAAGAACTTCAAAATCCGCCCGTAAAATTGGTAGGAATAATTGCATTAATTCTTTATTTGCCAATATTTCTTGAGAAGTACCATTAAGACGATGCAGCTCTGCAATAAATTCTGGTTCTGGTAAGGAATAAACTGGAGGCTCCTTAGAAATAATTTGTGGAGCTCGACGGGCGGAAATAAATAAATGAGCTGGTTTTATACCATATTTATGAAGGAGTAAATTAGCAAGTTCAAAGCTTACTAATGCCCCCATACTATGACCAAATAAAGCAAATGGCTTATCTAATTTTGGTAAAATAATTTGGGCGATTGTCTCTATAAGTGGTTCCATTTGAGTAAATGGAGTTTCTTTTAAAAGACTTCCTCTTCCTGGGAGTTCGATAGCACAAACTTCTATATTTGTGGGTAAACTTTTTGCCCAGGAACGATAAATTAAAGCTCTACCGCCAGCATAAGGAAAACAGAACAAGCGCATAGAAGCTTGAGATAATGGTTGGTAACATTGTAACGATGAAGTATAGTTTAATGATGCCATTCAATTTTATATTTCGGATTTTGGATTTTGGATTGGTCTCATGCCTAAAGCCAGAGGCTTGAGATAATGATGGGAATGTTTGTTTTTCTCTACGGATAAATCCGGTACCTTGTATCTGTGCTTATTTTTTGGTCATAAATTAACTCACTTTCAAACCCAAAGATTTTTTTACATTGTACAATATTCCCTTTAATAAGTTTCTATGTTTAATGCTTTCAAGCCATTCACTATTTGTAAGTATAAAATCTGCAAAAATTTTTCTCTCTAAGGTAGGAACAGTTTTAAGCATTAAGTTCTCTTCAATATGTTGTACAGTTTTCATCCCAACAAGAGCACAAAGAAGAGAGGGTGCACTGCGAGTAAATTGCAGGGCGCGTTGGCAGTCTGTTTGTAAGTTTTCGCCCAAATCTTTGGTAATATTAGAAGAGATTTTACCAACGAAGCGCGTTTGAGATAAAGATTTGCTGGCTACGGGTAAAATATTTAAGCGATCGCAAGCTTCTAAAATAGTTAGTTGTTCTCCATCTAATGTTTGATTTTTCATTAGTAGAGCTTCCGACATTGCGAGGTTAATAGGAAGTTGAATAAAATGAAATCGGTCTTGTTTTGTACCTGCGGCTTCTTTTGCTAAATTTTTAATTTTTGATAAATTCAAATAAAGATTCGAGCTAGGAGATGAGCGAAAACCCTCCCAAGTCGCAATTCCGTAAGCTGAAATTTTTCCTGCATCAGCGGCTTTTTCTAGGACTTCAAAACTTGATTTTAAACGAGCATAAAATTTATCTCGCCCCATAGAAAAAAGTTGCCTTTCTGGGTTATGGATAAAGTATATATCAATTGTTTCCAATCCCAAGTTTGTCAAACTGCGATTAAGTTGATCTTGGATATATTGCGGATGTATACAGTATCTTTTTCCGATTAAATCGGTCATTTTAATATCATATTTACCTGTCTTGACATACTCTTGATAGAATGATTTTCTTCTGGTTCCTTTTGCATAAGGAAGAATACCTCCTTTACTTGTAACAATAATTTCATCTCTTGAAGCTACTTGTAATTCTAAAAGTTGACGAATACCTTTTCCTACACTACGTTCTCCTTCTTGGTGGCGATAGCTAATAGCGGTATCAATTAGGTTAACCCCTCTACGTACTGATTCAATTACAGCATTTTCAACTAAAGTATTGGTTTGTTCGTTAGTTTTTCCCAGACAGGTTCCTAAACCGATTGAACTAACAAACAAATCACCAGCATTACGAAAATAATTTGGATCGCAATTTTGTTGATGTTTTTCTTTATAACGTTGGGTTCCTTGGGGTGTTGCTTTTCCTAAAGTTATCATGATGATGTCTAGATGATGTCTATTAGAAAGTCAAAGTATTAAAGTGGGTATGCTGAATTTTTATTTTTGAATTCTCTCGCTAAATTCAGGAATATGATCACCTGATATTCGTTTCCGTTTGTATCAGAATGATTTGTTGTTTCCTTTCTTTCTCTGAATTTGTGTCCTCTGTGTCTCTACAGTTTTTGATCATTCAGATGCTATCGGATTTGAGACAATACGGTTCAGTTAAAGAGAATTGTAGGTTGGATTGAGCAATAATGAAGCCCAACAAAATCCTAACAATGTTGGGTTTCGAGCCTCAACCCAACCTACGCTATTGTTTATTTTGATGTTTAACTAAACTGTATTGGGATTTGATATTACTTGTTGAGGAGCATCTAAAAAATCGTTATCTATCAACCAAGAGAAATAAGTGGAAAGTAGTTTTTCATCTACTGCGGGACAGGTGATTGATGTACCTGCTAATTGACTCAGAGTATTTTGGAAATTATCTTGGGAATGGAATGAATTTGATGAATCTAATAAGTTAATATTTTTGGCAGCATTTTCTTGTTTGTCCATAAAGTAAGGGATAAGAGGATATAGTGGATTATCTGTAGAAATTTCAGCTACATTAAGTTTTGTTTGCAATTGTTGAATAGATATCTTTTGGAGAGGATAACCAAAAGAGCTAATCCAATCAAATAATTCTGTA
>NZ_FYBH01000185.1 GCF_900185595.1 Calothrix rhizosoleniae SC01 | reverse complement strand
TAGTCCTGCACAACCACCAAATACTATCATTGAGCCACCAGTAGAAAGCAAGCAAAAAATAAAATTAATTCCTAAACAAACATCAAATAATTCCATTAAAGGATGGCAAATTATTACAATAATTATTGCTATTATCATAGGCTTTTTCATTGGGATGAATCTAAATCCTGAACCTTCACCTACAAACAATGAAAACAATAAAATTTCAACAAGAAATATATAGTTACATAGATAGATGAGTTTGTATAAAATCAATATTTGTAAATAAATCCCTATTCATTGTGGCTAAAAAAATATTCAAATATTAGGTTTAATTATTTAAAGAATTTAAATATGGAAAATAATGATATTCATGCCATTCTTTCAACTCAAAACTTGACCTTCCGACTAGGAACCTCTCCGGTTTCATTTGATGTCACTGTGAATAATGATAGCGATCGCCGTGCTACCTTTTACATAGAAATTAAGGCTGCGGGAGGAAACCGCAACAAAGGAGAAAAATGGTATAAGTTAGAACCAGAAGTTGCTGCTGCTAAACCTAGTGGTAGTACCACTAACTTTCAAGTTATTATTTTTGACACACCTATTATTGGATTTGTAGGTATTGCTAATCTGACAGTAAGGATTTTTTCCCCCGAGTTAGGACAAGAACGTCGTTTGCAACTGCGTTTAAATATTGAAAGTGAAAATCAACGCAATTTATTAGACTTGCAGTTACCAGTTAAACAGTTTCGTGTGGATGCAAGTAATATTGTCAATATACCAGTACAATTACGTAGTTTGGGTCAGCAATCAACTGAAGTAAAGCTTTCATTCATTATAGATTCGCGATGGTTAATTGATAATGTTCAACAGCGATTGTTGTTAGAAGCAGGTTGTCAAACAGAAGTATGTTTCTCATGTCAAGCACCATCAGTAACCAAAGCAGTAGCTGAAAGTTATCCTTTCACTGTAAAAGCAATTTGTAGTAATAATTACTCGAGCAGTGTTGAAGGTAATATTGAAATATTACCATTTGGTTTTATCGAATTTGACATTCCCCAACCAAACCAGATAATTCCTATACAACGCCGGTGGTTACCTAACTGGAAATCTGACACAGCATCTTTTGAGTTACACTTTAGAAATATTAGTAATTTATGCCAGCAAATCAATATTCAACTCCAGGGTAAAGATGCTAATAAATGTAGTTTTCAGCAAATTCCTGAAATATCTACTTCTGATGTTGGAAACACCAATCAAATTATTTTAGAGATTAAAATCAAGCGTCATTGGATAGGAATCAGAAAAAAACTACAACTAGAAGCTAAACCAGAATTATTATCCGACCCACGTTTAGGTGTTACCACAGAACCACCTATAAAAAATATAGAACTGAAAGTTTTACCAATAATACCTTTTTGGTTACAATTAGCTATTCTTGCCCTAATCGCAGCAATATTACCATTATTCAGGCCTCCAATAATGCATACAGGGAGTGTCAACTCGGTTGATTTAAATGGTATAGGAACCATCGCAATCAGTGGCTCTGATGATTGTACCTTAAGACGTTGGGAAGTGCGCCGTAGCAAATTACAACCAGATAAAAGTATCAAATACAGAAAAAACCCTGTTGTTTGTGGAATGACTCACAAGCGAGAAGGTTTATTAGCTATTTCTGGTGATGATGATAATAATCAAGCAAATATGTTTCAAGAACTTGGTGTAAAAGTTATACGTTTTATTCCCAAGGAGAACGATATAGTTGCAGTTGGCTTAGATAAAGGAATAATTGAACTTAGAAATGTCAAAGATGGTGAATTAGTAAGTCCTGTAAGAGATACTAGTGATTCAATATTTGATTTAGAATTCACCCCTGATTCAAATCATTTATTTAGCGGTCATGGTAGTGGTAAAGTTAGATTTTGGTCAATAGAAATTGGGAACAAGCTTGCACTAGAACAGATAAGTGTTCTTGATATTAGAGAAAGACTAAAGCAAGACACAAAATTAACTAAATTTGAGATTAAAGCGTTAAAGTTTATACCTACCTCAAACAATCAAGGTTTTTTAGTTGTCGCTGGTAACTATTCTTCTTTTATTATATTGCCTTGGAATCCAAATCAGCTAAATAAAAGATTTAAAAATATATCAATACAAAATTTAAAAATAGAAAGCACAAGTGGTGGTGAAGAAGATTATATCTCAGACTTAGCAGCTTTTGACTCATCCACCAAAATTTTAGCTACTGCTGATTCTGCTGGATACATTACTATCTGGGATTTAGCAGAATGCGTGGAAACTTTAACTATTAATCCCGAACAGAAACAGCAAATTAATGATTTAAATTGCGCCATTATTAGTCGTTGGAAAGCTTCAAAATTAGGTGGTGTGAATACTTTAGCATTTAGTAAAAATGGGCGTTTGTTAGTAAGCGGTGCTAACGATGGGAGAGTGATGGTTTGGCAGCTAAACGATGAATATAAGCGTGACGAAACAGAGAAGGGTAAAAAAATTTATCAAAGTGATGATGCTATTTACAGTATTGATCTAGAAACAAAGAAAGGGAAGTTAATCGTTCTAATTGGAGGAGAAGATAAGCAAGTCAAAATTACGTCACATTAGAATAGAATCCAAATAAAATAAAATAGCAAGGAGTTAATATATGTATTCGGCTAATGAAAATCCGTTAGATATAATTATAAATCCTCCTGGAATTCAATTTGGCATCCCAGGAGAGACAATTCAATTGCATGTTGTAGTTACAAACCAAGGAGACTCAGATGCTATAATTCATGTTTTTTTGAATTTAGATGAAGAATTAAAAAATTTGATCGGTTGGTCTAACTCACCACGGGAGAGTATTAGCCTTAGTCCCAATCAAAGTAGTAATGAAATAACTTTTGAATTTCCCATTCCTGTTAATGCTTCTCCTGCAACTTATGACTACACTTTAGTTATAGATGCACCTGAACATTATCCCCAGCATACTCCCATAAATTGCCCTTCACAACTGAAGATTTTATTTAAAGAACAAACCAAAGTTGGTTTAAAGGACCCGACTTTTTTTATTAAACCCAGTACAAATCCCAACAAACCACTGATTTTTAAACCAGGTGAACCTTTACAATTAGAAGTAAAAATTAATAATAATTCTGACCGTGTAGACAGGTTTCGTTTGACTTGTCCAGATTTAGATGAAGATTGGTTCACCATAACTTACCCAAAAACGGGATTGGAAAGTTCAGGGTTAATGGAAGTTAATGCATTAGAACTAAATAATAAATCTCAGGCGACTATTTTATTACAGCTACATCCACCAATAGATGCTCTTGAAGGGAACTATAATCCTGCAATTCGCCTATATTCTGACAATTATCCAAATTTAGTTTTATTAGATTTAGTTTACACCCAAATTCCTGCTAATTATCGTTTAGATATAGAATTAGCAACTATTTTAGGACAAGTCAGCTATCGTCCTGGTGAATATTTATTATCAATAATCAATCAAGGTAATGTTATTCGAGACCTGATATTTGATGCTAAAACCCGTGATGAAGAGGAAATTTGTGAATATTTTTTTGATCCGACAGAAATACAATTATTACCTACCAGAAAAGCGGAAATTACTTTAAAAGTCAAGCCTAGAGGTTGGTGGCGAAGAACCTGGCTTGGTTCTGGTAGAATGATTAATTTCCAGGTTGAGCTTGAAGATAAAAAAAGCTACCCTTTATTAAATAAAGAATCCCAAGCAATTTTATTATGGAAATCTCGCCCGATATGGCAGTTTTTATTACTACTTTTATTAGCTGTAGGAGTATTTGGATTGACTGCATTTATTATTTGGCGATTGTTAAATCCTGAACCTTTAGAAATTAAGACTTTTACTGCAAAAAGTTCAATCATGCAAGATAGGGAAATTAGATTGAATTGGGAAATTTCTCAATTTAATCAATTAAAAGACCTAAAATTAATTATTAAAACACCTAATAAATCCAATCCAGAGAATCATTTTGAAGGTAATTTTAGGGAAAAGTTATCATCATGTAATACAAAACGCAATATTTTAATATGTCAAGATTATTCTATGGGTCAAAAAGGTAATATTGGAAAATATTCATTTGAATTACGTGCTTTTTATCATCAAGGTGGATTGCCATTTTCTAGGAGAAGAAATAAAGAAATATCAAAAGAATTAGAAGTAACAGTTAAAGAAAAACCAATCGCAGAAGTGTTATATTTTAGCGAGAATAAGAAAAAATATACTAAGGGTGACAAGATATTATTTAGTTGGAAGATAAAAGACCCTAACTTAATGGAAAAAGTCGTAATATCCGGTAAAATGGAAGATGGGACAGCAGTAAATCCAAAAACATTTAATAACAACTATTTGCTAGGTCAAGATAGGTGTAAACGTGTTCCCAATGAGCAAGCTTTAGAATGTAAAAATATCCCGATCACAGTATCACAAGTAGGCACGATTACTTACAAGATGACTGTTTTCTCTGATAACAGTGATAGAAAAAATTCTAAAGAAGCTGAAAATGCAGTGGAAGTATTACCTCAACAATTTAATATTAGACAATTTACACTTAATGGGAGTCAGGAACCAAATATAGAAGTTGAAAAGGGAGAAACTATTAATTTGGCTTGGAGCATAAGTGGAAATAGTCGAGATATTACAGTTAATATTAGAGGTTTAGGAAGTAATTATCCATTAGTTGGCAAAAAGTCATTTCCAATTTATGAAAGTGATAAATATACGTTAGAGGTAGTTGATAAATTTGGTAAACGGGATACTCAATTTAGAGAAATTAACATTAAAGTAAAACCAAAACCAATACCTAGTCCACTAGAGCCTATAAGCCCAGAGGTTAATCCTACTACACCAAATAATACTTCTGGGAACTCTTCCAATCCCAAGAAAAAGAAGAAGGAAAATACCAGAATTCCCTTCCCTGATATTTAAGCATTCAGATCAATTTTATTTTACAAATATGATTTTATACCAAATTTATTCCGGGATTTACCATATTGTCGTCACCTCACCTCATCCGATGGACACCCTTCTACCTATAAAGGAAAGGTGAAGAGAGTGAGATTTTTGCGGTAACTAATCATCCAGATTTCATATTATCCAGATTTCATATTATTTATAATAGGATGATTATTAATCATAAATTAAATACTTAGGAGTACATAATGTCTTTTTTATCCACGATAAAATACTTAGTAATCACATCTTTATTATTACCTTTTATATTTGTTTTGCCTACTCACAAAAGTACATCTACTACAAAACATAAAATAATCAGTTTAGACAGATATAAAACAAATAGAATAAAAAATATTATTGCCCAGAATAATTCTCCAGTTAAGCTTGAAAAGCGAACTGCATTAATTATTGGGAATGCTGATTATAAAATTGCAGGTATGCTGAAAAACCCTATTAATGATGCGCAAGATATAGCTAAAAATTTACGTGAATTAGGATTTGATGTGACTATCCTGACAGATTTAAGTTTACAGCAAATGGAACAAGCAATTGAGAACTTTAATCGCCAATTGCGTCAGGGGGGAGTCGGATTATTCTATTTTGCTGGACATGGGGTGCAAGTTGAAGGGGAAAATTATTTAGTTCCGGTTGAAGCAACACTCGAACGCGGACAAAATGTCCGTTATGAAGCATATCCAGTAGGAAAGTTGCTTGGTGCGATTGAGGATGCCCGTAATAAAGCAAATATCGTGATTTTAGATGCTTGTCGTAATAATCCTTTTACCCGCAGTTGGCGTTCCAGTAGTCGGGGTTTAGCACCACCAGCACAAACAGTACAAGGTGTATTAATTGCTTATTCTACAGCACCAGGAAAAGTTGCCTTTGATGGGAAAGGAAATAATAGTCCTTATACCTCTGCTATATTGCGCCATATTAAAACTCCTCGATTAGATGTAGAACAGATGTTTAAGCGAGTACGTCGGGATGTTCTGCAAACAACTAAAGGTAAACAGACACCATGGGAATCTTCTTCTTTAGTAGGCAAATTCAGTTTTAATTTAGAAAATAAAGGTAAAACAGATGAAATTGCAACTACAGTAACTCAGCCCGTAGTAACTCCTTCAATGGTAGATGTGCCATCACCTTCTCCAGAAAATACAACACAACCAAAACCGAATACATCAACAAATACTTCTGTAACTACTGCATATTTCATACAGCCACCACGTTTAACTTACTTAGGTGCTACCTCAAATTTAGTTAGTGTCCCTAGTACTACCTATTATTCGACTAAGTAAGTCGGCACAATAAAACCAAACTATGTGGAGAAAAGTAAATAAGGCTAAAACCCTTTTTCCCCCTGCTCCCTGCCCCCTGCCCCCTGTCTTATCCAAACGATAATTTTTTACGCCTACCTACTTATTATTGTGCCGGAAAATGCTCAGACACCAATGCAACAGGTCAATATTAAGCAGCGTGAAGGGTTTGAAGTGATTGATTTTAATCTCCAAAAAACTAGAGCTTTTGAAGGGACAAGTCGCAGAAAAGGACAAAAAATAAAAATTGCCAATGTTAACAGAAATAGCAAAACAAAAACAATCTCAATAGTATTTGAACCACCAATATTACCAGGTAAAACTATCACGATTGGTTTAAGAACTTTTAGTAATCCTTTGTCTGAGGGAATTTATGAATTTGAATTCACGGCATTTCCCGCAGGTAACAAATCACGAGGGCAAACTCTTGGTGTTAAACGTTTATCTTTTTATACAGATGTATAGTAGGGTGGGCAATGCCCACTTTACTCTTATTGAGAAATTATAAGATATGGTCTAAAAAATAATTTTGTCAAGTACACTTTTTTCTGTAAGTATTATTAATTTAAATTATAATTTAAACAATAAGACTTAACAAAAAATTATCTTTCATCCTTGACCAAATTAGCAATCGCTCCCCATCAGACTTTTATGCCTAACGGCACGCTCCGCGAACAGCCAGCCCTAGGTAATACTCCCTTCATATTCCCAATTAATATTCGTGTGATAATAATATTAATTTTTCTCATTAAGAATTTTACAAAAATCCGTTAATTTTTTGCAACTGATGAAGTATGACAAAGTATCTAGTTCTAAAAGAATGGAATGATTGGCTTTTACCCGGACAAACAAACGATACCCGCTTATTTCACTCACATGCTTCTGACTGCATTCGTTTATGCCCACCTCAATTTGGTGAAGGATATACTCAAGAAATTCCCTTAAGGGAAGATTTAATGCTAATTATTATTGATTATACCCTTGATCACGAATTAATCATTGATGCTCCTGGAACTTGCAATCATCTTGAATTTGAATTTCAGCTATCTGGAAGGGAATCTGGATACACTTTCTTCGCACCCGACTTTGGGTTAAGAGGCTTTGCTATCAAGTCAGATCGAAGACGGTTTTTCAAGGTGGAAGTTGTTTTTAAACCACCTAGCTTCTCCACTTATTTCCACAAATTTATAGAGCGTTTGTCTCCGCCATTACAGCAAGTATCAGAAGATATAATACATCATATTTATCAGCATCATATAGGTAAATACGATAAATGTAATACTATTGCAAACATTGTAAATGTATTGCATGATACCAAGCTATTCAAGCAATTATACTTTGAACAAATTTTATCTACTTCATCTTACACAAAGCTTGTATCCATTGCAGGTGCTACCCGTAGTCCGATTACACCGGCAATGAATCAGGTCATTGAGCAAATTCTCAATTGTCCCTATAGTGCTTGCAATCGACGTAGATATTTAGAATGTAAAGCATTGGAACTGGTAGCTTTACGTTTAGATGCCCTGGTAAAACCGCGATCGCAGGAACTCAAGGCAGATGATTTAGTTGCTATTTACCAAGCAGAAGAAATTTTGCGAACTCACCTACAAAATCCTCCTTCCATTGAAAATTTAACCCGTTGGGTAGGATTAAATCGTTTGAAACTTAATCAGGGTTTCCATCAGGTTTATTCCACTACGCCATTTGGCTATTTAAGAAACTGTCGTTTGGCAAAGGCTAGGCATTTGTTAATGACTTCAGAATCATCAGTGGAAAAAGTAGCTTCAAGTGTTGGATATAATAGCCGTAGCCGTTTTGCTACAGCATTTCGACGACAATTTGGTCTTAATCCCAAGACGTTTCAAATTCAAGCATGGAATCAGGTTAGTTGAAAAAGCGATAAAAAAATGCGTTTCGGGCGCAAAATTGCTTCAGAAACTCCCACATTCAATATAAAATAATTGATAATTGATTGCATTTGTGGGTGAGTTATATAATGATGTAAGAGTCTTAAACTAATGATAATTAACTTTTATACCAATAATTTCATACGAGTAATGGACTATGACCACTCAGCAAGTTTTAGGTGATTGTCATTTTTGCTCGGTTGTTTCCAAAAATAATGGCGAAGATCCTATTGGAACAGCACAGACTAATGATATCTACCTCATTATAGAGATACCTTTGCCTTGGACAGAAGAGAACTTATTAAGTAATTCAGCGATCAAACAGGTTCTTGTCTTGTTAAAAGAACTACACACACAGAATATTCAAGTCATGCCAATGGCGATCGCACCGGACAAAGAATATTCGGTATCGGGATATACCCGTGTCATACATTACCGTCGTCCGGAAGAATCTTTTGCTGAGTTTGAAAAGCAGGAATTTCTGGTTCCAGAAAGCCAATTAGCTCAATTAGCTATAACCCTTTTAAAGCATCCAGAGCAAATCAATCAATTTGCATCATATAAACAGGCTGATAATCATAGTCGTGAATTAATGATTTGCACTCACGGTAATGTTGATGTGTCTTGTGCAAGGTTTGGTTTTCCGATTTATGAAAAATTGCGTCATGAATATGCATCACAATCTAGTGGAGAATTGAGAGTTTGGCGCTGTTCCCATTTTGGTGGTCATCAGTTTGCTCCTACCTGCTTAGACTTACCGACAGGGCAATTTTGGGGACATCTTGAACCAGAAATTTTAGATACCTTAATACATCGCAATAGTGCAGTTCAGCAGTTGCATCAGTTTTATCGAGGTTGGTCGGGATTGACAAAGTTTGAACAAATAGTTGAGCGGGAAATTTGGGTCCAAGAGGGTTGGGACTGGCTCAATTATCAAAAATCTGGTCAAGTACTGGCTCAGGATACAACTAACGAGGATGCGGATTGGGCCGAAGTTTGTATTGAATTCAACTCCCCCGATGGTAACGTAAAAGGTAGTTATCAGGCAAGAGTAGAGGTCTGCGGTAGTGTAATGAGTGCTGTTAATTCTGGGAAAGAGCAACCTTTGCAACCTGTAAAACAATATCGTGTGACTCAACTGAGAAAAAATTAATCAGTTATATCAAGTTCGGATGATTACTTATGATATTGCCATCCATGCAAAAATCATCAAAACTCTTTCTCCCCCTGCTCCCTGCTCCCTGCTCCCTGCCCCCTTCCCCCTGCCCCCTTGCAGTCCTAATGATAAGTATTTAACCGGACATGATATTATAGGGAGTTTTCCGGCTCTCACGATTGAATATTTAAAGCAGTTATCAATTATTATCTAATCATCATGGCTACCCAGAATTATATTTTTCGGTTTTGGCAAAGGTTTATCCAGTTTATTCAGACTTCAAGTATTTGGAGTGATAATCGCTCCCTCAACCGTCAACGCCGATTTATTTTATTCATGGTGGCTACAAACTTAGTAGTTTCTGCTTGTGGGAAAAACATAGCTCAAACCAATAATAAATCAGAAACTTCCGCATCTAAGGTTCTAAAGCCAGTACAACACGCCCTAGGAGAAACAAAGGTTCCAGTTAATCCAACCAAAATAGTGGTATTAGATCTTTTCACAGCCGAAGCTATCATATCCCTGGGTATTCAGCCAGTTGGGGCTTCTGGAATCATTATCAACAACTTACTACATTTACAGTTAGATCCATCCCAAATTATAGATATTGGTCACCCAAGGAGACCTAATGTAGAAAAGATTCTAGCGCTGAAACCCGACTTAATCTTAACCAGTAAGATGGCTACTAAACCTGATACATATGAAATGTTATCAAAAATTGCACCAACTGTTGTCTTCGATATTGATAGCGAGGCTCAATGGCAAAAATTAACCTCTTTGTGTGCTGATGTATTAGGAAAACAAGCAGAAGAGAAGAAGCTTCTCCAAGACTATGAAGCCAAGTTACAGAAGTTAAAGGCACAATTATCTAATGAGCAGAAACCCAAAGGAATTTCTGTAGTATATTTTTATCCAAAACGAATTTGGGCTTTTGGTAAAGATACTTTTTCTGGCAGTATTTTAGAAGCAGCAGAGTTATCACGCCCCAGGAATCAAGCCAAAGAAAAAGGTATTCAAATTTCGCCAGAATTACTCAACGAGATTGATGCGGATGCTCTGTTTGTTTTAAAACCACGCAGTCAGAGTAAAATTGCTGTAGATATTAGAAATGCTGTCAATAAAATTAAGAATAATCCACTCTGGTCTAAACTCAATGTGGTTAAAACTAATCAGGTATATGAAGTAGATGCCTATTGGTATGGCTTGGGCTACATCGCAGCAAATCTGGTTCTGGATGATTTGTTTAAGTATTTGGTTATGAATAAGTAGAAAATTGGGGGAGCAGATGGGGAGAAAAGTCCCAGATGAGAATTGTGGTAGCTCAAAAAAGTCATTAAAAAAAATGCGTTTGGGGCGCAAAATCTATTGAGAAATAATTTTACTTAACTTAAGCTAATTGACAATAATTATTTTCAAGTCAGTGAGCTTAAAGTTTTGGTGTAGGGGCATAATGAAATCATTTACGTTACTTAATTATCTGATTTTAGTAAGTATCGTTTCCTTAGTTGGGATTCAACCTAATCAGGCTCTGGGTAAGAATGAACCTGATAAAGGGGATAAACAAATTGTTTCTAATCGAGCATTAGATTTACTTGCTCAAGATAATAACACATCAATTGTCAAAATTACCGGCGTTAAAATAAATTCTACAGATAAAGGTCTTGAGGTGATTCTAGAGACTGCAAATGCCAATAATTTGCAGCCTGTGGGAAAAAATGAAGGTAATAGTTTAATTGCCGATATCTCGAATGCAGTATTGGCTTTACCAGATGGTGAGAATTTTCAGGCTGAAAATCCGGTGGAAGGAATTACTGCTGTCAGTGTGACTCAGGTTGATGATAATAATATCCGCTTGACAGTAACGGGGACATCTGGAATACCCAAGGTCGAGTTATTTGATAATAAGCAAGGTTTGATTTTTACACTGATACCAGTTCCATTAACTGCACAACCACCACAAAAACCGACAGAGAAGACACAAGACTCTTCTGAAGCACCAGAGCAAGCGCCAACTACTGATGAGACTCAGTCCAAACCACCAGCACAAGATGATGAACCAATTGAGTTAGTAGTTACTGGGGAACAAGATGGTTACACCGTGCCCAATGCAACTACTGGGACAAGGACAAATACTCTCTTGCGTGACATTCCCCAATCAATTCAGGTAATTCCCAAAAAGATAATAGAAGAACAACAGGTAACTAACCTTACTGATGTTCTACGCAATGTGAGTGGAGTTCAGCAAAATAGTGGCGATCCCAGAGGTCAAAGATTTCAAGTTCGAGGTTTTGATAACTCGTCTCTATTACGAGATGGTTTTAGCGGTACATTTGCGGGTAGTGGCAATTCTGGCTTTCCAGAGTTGGCAAACATTGAGCGCGTAGAAGTTCTTAAAGGACCAGCTTCTGTCCTTTTTGGTGCGACTGAACCTGGTGGTGTAATCAACCTGGTGACCAAAAAACCTCTATCAGAACCTTTCTATGAATTTGGAACTAAGGTTGGGAATCGTAGCTTTTTTGAGCCGAACCTGGATATATCTGGTCCCCTCACCAAAGATGGTCGTTTGCTCTATCGGTTGAATGCACTGTACCGTGGTGAAGAAAGTTTCCGGGATTTTGAGACTGAGACTGAACGTGTGTTTGTTGCACCAACCATTACTTGGAAAATTAGCGATCGCACCGATATTACTTTTAATTTAGAATACTTGGATGAGGAACGACCAGCAGATTTTGGTTTAGTTGCCATTGGTGATCGGGTGGCTGATATTCCCTTTGATAGAATACTGGGAGAGCCAGATGATATTAATAAAACTGACTATCTCAGAACTGGTTATAAGTTAGAGCATCGTTTTAGTGACAATTGGAAGTTGCGTAACGCTTTTAACTTTATCAAGTATGACACAGCATTTAGCTCTACCTTTAATGCTAGCTTTAATGAGGGAACTGGTACTCTCTTTCGTAGTTTTATTTTTCTTGACCAACCAAGTAGTACCTATGAGTTACAGACAAATCTAGTTGGAGACTTTACTACTGGATCGATTAAACATAAACTCTTAGTTGGTGTAGATCTCAAACGGAGGGAGCAGCTAAATAATCTTGGTAGAGGTAATCTTAGGGGAGTGACTCCATTTGATATTTTTAATCCAGTTTACGGAGCTGTTTCTCGACCTAATCCAGATGATGAACCAATCTTTTTCGATGGTGACACTAAGTTAGATAGGCTAGGTGTTTACCTCCAAGATCAAGTTACCTTACTTCCCAACTTAAAACTAATGGCTGGGATTCGTTACGATACAGTGGAGCAAAAAACTACCAATAGACCTTCATTGTTTAATCCAACTGGTTCTGAAACTACCCAAAATGATGATGCTTTCAGCCCACGTATCGGTGTAGTTTATCAACCTAGTAAAGAAATTTCCCTTTATGGTAGTTATAGTCAATCCTTTGTCCCCAATACTGCAACAACTGTTAGTGGGGATACCCTTGAACCAACAAGAGGAAAACAATTTGAATTAGGAGTCCGAGCCGAATTATTGCAAGGTAAATTGACGACAAATTTGGCTGTTTTCAATATAGTTAAGGACAATGTAGCTGCTCCAGATCCTGATAACACTAATTTTTCTATTGCCGTTGGCAAGCAACGCAGCCAAGGGATAGAGTTAGATATTATCGGTAAAATTGCCCCTGGTTGGAACGTAGTTGCTAACTATGCTTACTTGGATGCTGAAACAACTGAGGATACTAGTGATTTAGAAGGTAACCGACTGTTTAACGTCCCTAGACATAGTGCTAACCTTTGGACTAATTACAAAATCCAGAGTGGTTCTTTGCAAGGTTTGGGATTTGGCATTGGTTTCAATTTCGTTGGGGAAAGATTTGGGGATTTAGCTAATAGCTTTAAGGTAGATAGTTACTTTTTAACTAATGCAGCGATTTCCTACGAACGAGATGATTTTCGAGCTGCTCTAAATTTCAGAAACTTATTTGATGTTGATTATATTCAAGGAACTGAGAATAGTAGGACTAGTGAAATTTATCCCGGTCAAGGTTTTACAGTAATTGGTTCAGTGTCAATCAAGTTTTAAGCTAGGGGAATGTAAAAAAAAATGTTGATTTTGGGGCAAAGAGTAGTACAATTTATAGGATTAAGTATTTTAACTGCTTTGGTAATTGCTGGTTGTAATACCATCAGTAAGGATCAATTCGATAAAAATACAACTACTACTCCTTCCTCACTAGCAAATTGCCGAAAAGTTAAGCATGATGTTGGTGAGACTAAAGTTTGCGGTCAACCTCAAAAAGTAGTTGCCCTCAGTGCTCATACCTTAGATTTATTATTGTCATTAGGTGTTCAACCTGTGGGATATGCTGCTCCGATTACCTTATATCGTGGCGATAGATACAACAATCCTGCTCAACAAATTCCTTATTTAGGAACTAGAGTAACTAGTAAACCGATCAATCTTGGTAGGGCAAATCAGCCATCCTTTGAAAAATTAGTGCAACTCAAACCTGATTTAATTATCGGAGAATCTGGGAATAAAGACTATTCTCTGTTTTCGCAGATAGCTCCAACTCTATTTTGGAAAAATCGCACCATCAAGGGAAAATGGCAACAACATATTAGACAAATTGCCAAGTCACTTGGGAGAGAAGAAAAAGCTAAACAAGCCATTGAAAATTACAACCAGCGAATCAATTCTGCGCGGATTGATTTAGCTCCTATAATTGCAAATTATCCCAAATTACTTGTATTGGGAACAGACCAATTACAAAAGAATATTTTGATTATTAATCCTGATAGTTATTTGGGTGAAGTTTTGCAAGGAATTGGCTTTGAATTAGTTTTTTTACCTGATAGAAAAACTACTAAACCATCAATTCCCATTTCCATCGAAACTCTACCACAACTAGACCAGGCTGACATAATTATTGTACTGGGATATAAATTGAACACGGAAGATGAACAGCAATCTTCTCAAAATAGAAAAGTTAAGAGAAAAATCAATCAGCGAATTGAAAATCATCAATTACAAACAGCAAAAAAAGCTTGGTCAGAAAATGCGATCGCACAATCTTTAACTGCAAGTCAAGAAGGTCGTGTTTACTTTGCTACCTACTACCGTTGGAATGGTTTAAATGGACCAATTGGCACTTCCTTAATTATTCAACAACTGCGACAATTTCTTTTATCTAACAATGCCAGTAATCACAAACCATAATTAAAAATGCGTAGTTTCCTTATCATTTGGATTGGTCAATTTGCTTCCCTACTGGGTTCAGAAATGACTAACTTTGCCTTGACTATTTGGGCTTGGGAAGTCACTGAACAAGCAACTCCTTTGTCCCTAATTCTATTCTTCAGCCAAGCTCCCAAAATAATTACTGCTTTGTTTTCTGGGATATTAGTTGACCGCATCAATCGCAAACAGTTGATGATTTTGGGTGATTTTGTAGCTGGACTTTCTACCATTGCCATTTTATTACTGTTTACTACCAATAATCTGCAAATATGGCACTTGTATTTAAGTGCTGCTGTGAATGGATTATTTGGTTACTTGCAGGCTTTAGCTTATTCCGCCTCCCTATCCTTAATTATACCCAAACAGCATTATGTCCGAGCTACTGCTCTTAATAATCTTCAGATGTCTGGTTCTTATATTATCGCTCCGGCTTTGGCTGGGGCAATTTATAGGTTTACTGGTTTATCTGGTATCTTATCAATAGATATTATTACTTTTATCATTGCAATTTCCACACTAACTTTTGTCACCATTCCCCAACCTCAAAACAGCGAAGTTAATCATAAAAGTATTAGTTCTAATTTGCAAAAACTCACTTTTGGTTTTCGTTATTTATTGAGATATCCTCCATTAATAGCATTACTTGTCTTTTGGGTAGTTACAAATTTTATTGATGGGATAAATTTCTCCATACTTGGAGCAATGGTTTTAGCCCGTATTGGGAATAATTCAACTTTGTTTGGCACATTGATGGCAATTTTTGGTCTTGGAGGTTTACTTGGAGGTTTAACAATTAGTATTTGGGGTGGCCCCAAGCGCAGGATACATGGTTTATTGGCTGGTAAAGCTATCTGGAAATTTGGTTTATTGATGATATCTCTAGCATGGGAATGGGGTTTAAGAATATTTGCTGGTGCTCTAAGTGGTTTTGTATCCCCATTTGTGAGCAGTTGTAATCAAGCTATTTGGCTATCCAAAGTCCCACCAGATATTCAAGGTAGGGTATTTTCTGCTCGTTTTATTATTACTCAAATACCTAGGGTATTGGCTGCTGCTGTAGCAGGACCAGTTGCTGATAATTTTTTTGAACCAGCTATGAGGACTGGTGGTAGTTTAGTCCCTATATTTGGTGATATTTTCGGTACTGGAACTGGGTCTGGTATGGCATTAATGATTGGCTCATTGTCTATTTTTGGATTATTGATTGCATTAAGTGGTTATGCTTTCCCTTTATTGCGGGATGTGGAGGTTATTTTGCCAGATCATGATGAGAATTTAACCAGTCAAGAGTCAAGAGTATAATTTTATTCACTCGCTAAGTGTTTACACTTACCCTATGAATTATGTATGTGATACGCTTAATGTGAATTAATTGCTGAAATCATCGTAAATTGGCTTGATAAGTCCCAAAACATGATTTTAGACAAGTCTCAAAACCTTTATAGGATGAAGAGATGTTTTTAATTCACACCAGACCTATGATATTAATAATAATAATTTCCATTAATCATATAAATTTTTTATTGACAAGGCATGAGAAGGCACCTGGTTACAAATCAATGGCATGACTATTTCATACCAGGGGAAATAAGCGATACCCGTTTACTTCACTCAGATATATCCGATCAGATTCGTGTTTGTCCTTCTCAATTTGGTCAAGGATACATTCAAAAAATTCACTTACGAGAAGATTTGGTGCTGCAAATTATCGACTATACCCCCAATCACAATTTACTAACTGATAGTATTGATGGTGGTAACTGTGTTGAGTTTGAATTTCAGCTAGCTGGAAGAGATGCCGGATATAGCTTCTTTTTTCCCCATTCTCGAGTGAGGTACTTTAATGTTATTGCAGCTCAACAGCGCATTTTTAAGGTAGAGGTTTTTTTTAAAGCACCTAGCTTTTGTAGATACTGCAATCAATTTATTGAATGCTTATCACCTCCATTACAGCAGCTATTACAGGAAATTATACAATCAATCCATCACTACCAGGTAGGCAGATATGTCACTTCTACGGCTACACTAGAGCATATTATCAATTGCACCATACCATCTGGGGAACTATACTTCGAGCAGATTATACCTGCCCCACTGTATACCCAATCTGCAAGACTTGAATCTGCTATACGTAATCCAATTACACTCATAGTGCGCGAGGTCATTGAGCAAATTCTCAGTTGTCCTTATGGTGGTTCAAATAGACGTAGATACTTAGAATGGAAAGCCTTGCAACTAGTAGATTTACATTTTTATTCTTTATTAAGATCACAACGGAACTGTCACGAATTACCCTTACTCCAATCAGAAGATGCGATCGCTATTCATCAAGCAGAAGAAATTTTACGAACCAATTTGCAAAATCCTCCTTCTATTGAACTTTTGGCGCGATCAGTTTTGCTAAATCGTTTTAAAATTAACCAAGGTTTTTTGCGACTATACAATACCACGCCGTTTCGCTATTTGCGCAAATGCCGAATGCTAAAAGCAAAACATCTGTTAATGACTTCAGAGTTATCAATTGAACAAGTTGCTGCAAGTGTGGGTTAAGCCGTAGTCGCTTTGCTACAGCATCTCGTCAAGAATGTGGTCTTAATCCCAAGATATTTCAAATCCAAACCATCAGAAAAACTGGTTGAGAATGGTTATTCTGGTCAATATAATATCAACTGTTTTTGTTGTCTATTGATAACAAAAACAGTTTACCTATAAGTAATCAAACAAAAATATTTACCATTATTACAAACTACGCGAAATAATCCTAACCCTTGCGACTGCTTCGTTTCACTCCGTTACACTCGCAATTACATTGTGTAATTAATTATGTTTAACTACTTATCTTGTCGGTTCGGATAAAATAGCTGCAATCAGGCTCTTAAGGCTTGATCTCCAATTTTTCAGCCAGAGATTTTAACTAATGTTAGCAAATAACGTCTGTCACATTAATTTCACAACATTCATTTAACTTTTTTGGGGAAAAAACTCTCATCCTCATTAGCAATGTATTTAGCTACTAAAAATTTGCTCCAATTTTTGACAGGCTTCTTTTATTTTTGCTAAGCTACCAGGATTAACTAATCCATAATAGTCAAATACATAAACTCTATTGCTTTGAGTGGCTTGTAACTCCTTCCAAAAAGATTCTACTTTTAGCTGTTCCTCAATACCCTGTTGTCCAGGATCTACTAGTAAAATAATTTCTGGGTTGGCTTGCAAGACTTTTTCCGCAGATAAAGTTACATAACCACCAAAAGGCGAACTTCCTTGTAAATCGGCTGCGAGGTTTTTCGCTTGAAATTTAGCTAGCAAATCTCCTGCCCAACTCTTTTTATTCGGAGCTAGAATTGGTTGACGGCTAACTAAAACTAAGGTGGAAGCATCTGATTTGAAATTATCAGGAATATAACTTTGATAACTAGCCAGCAATGGTTGAGGATTAGCAGCGATCGCATCTGCTACGGTTTTAGTTACTTGTTCTAGATCTTCCCAGCTATTTAAACTGGTAGTAATGGTTTTGATCCCCAATTCTTCTACTTTAGTGAGAACGCGATCGCTAAATCCTTTTGCACCAATAACTAAATCGGGTTTGAGAGCAACGATTTTTTCTAAATTCGCTTGTGTGCGTCCTTCGCTAACGGTGGGTAGATTGGTAAATCTTTTATCTTGCTTAAGTAGCCTGCTACCTGCAATTCCAACTAATTTGGTACTATCTAATTGATAAGTAATATCTGCTGTCAGGGAAGTAAGAGCAACAACTCTTTCAGCTTTCGTCACAGTAGCTTGTTCTGTATTTGCTTCAGAAATAGAATTCTGTTTACTATCGTTACTAGTCTGACTACAAGCAATAACGGAAAAGCAGATTACTAAAATCAAACAAAAAAATTGCCAAATATTCTTTTTCATAGTTTAACTAACAAGCAACAAGCAACAAGCAACAACTAACAACCAACAAGCAACAATTAACAACTAATTGGACATATTTGCAATCCTACAGGAGTATCGATGACAGCTACTTCCACTCCAAACACTTGAGCTAAGTTTTCTGGTGTCAAAACGGTAGGAACATCTCCTATTATGTAGAGTTGTCCACTTTTTAGTAGTGCAAGTCTGTGGCTATATCTCACAGCTAAATTGATTTCATGGAGTACGGTAATAATTGTCAATCCTTGTTTGTTAAGATTTTTTAACAGTTCTAGCAGTTGGAGTTGATAGTTAATATCAAGATAAGTTGTTGGTTCATCTAAGAGTAAAACTTGAGGATTTTGTGCTAAAGCTAAAGCTAGAAATGCCCTTTGTCTCTCTCCTCCTGATAATTGCTCGACAGGACGATGGCGAAATGACTCTAGTTGAGTTTCTTGTATAGCTATAGCAACCTGTTCCTTATCTTCAGCACTCAAATCCCACTGATACCAAGGTTGATGGGGCGTTCTACCTAAACTGACTAATTGTTCTACCGTTATGCCAGCAGGGACTATTTGTTGTTGGGGTAAAATAGCTATTTTTCGAGCAACTACTGGGGGTGGTAAACTATGTATGGCTTTACCGTCTAATAATACTTTACCTTGGAAGGGTTTGAGAATACGGCACAGTAGCTTGAGAAAGGTTGATTTTCCGGAACCATTAGCCCCTAGTAAACTTAACCATTCTCCCGTTTGCAGATTAAGATTTACCTGTTTTACTATTAGTTGGCGCTCATAACCACCACTAAGATTTTGACTCGCTAAGGGCATAATTAATTTAATTCACAATTTCTTGGTGCACTTTGTATTTATACTGAACGGCGATAGAGTAACCAAACAAATAAAGGAGAACCGAGCAAAGCAGTCACTGCTCCTACAGGTAACTCTACCGTACCCAAACGAGAAAGTAAATCTGCTATGGATAGTACTAAACCACCCCCCACTGCTGAAAGAGGAATCAATAAGCGATAATCATTGCTATCTAATAAAAACCGGATTGCGTGGGGTACAAGCAGACCAACAAAACCAATTAAACCAGCAATACTAACTGCACTAGCTGCTAGCAAAGTAGCTGTACCACCAATTAATAAACGCGATCGCCCTAAAGGTATTCCCAAGCCTACTGCTAACTCATCCCCTAAGTTTAAAACATTGAGAGATTTGGATAATAAGCAAGCAATCACCAATGATACCAAAATATATGGAGCCGATATAGTTAATTCAGACCATCCTCTTCCGTTGAGACTACCTACCAGCCAATTTAAGGCTTGTTGAATTCGACCATCTTCTGAAAGTAGTAATAGAGTAGTTTGAATTGCTCCAAATAGAGAGGAAACTGCTACACCTCCTAAAATTAGCCTTTCTACACCAATTCCATTACCAGTCCTTGCCAGAAAATATACTAGAAGAGTAGTAAGTATTGCACCTAGCCAAGAAGCAAGAGGTATTAGATACAAAAAGACATTCAAAGTAATTAAGCAAATAACTACTAAACCTGCTCCTGCGGAAATACCTAACAAAAACGGAGTAGCTAGAGGATTGCGTAACATTCCTTGTAATAATGCACCAGAGGTTCCTAACGCCGAGCCCACCGTCAGAGCAGCTAATACACGAGGAAAACGTAGTTCCCAAACAATTATCTGGTTCGTTTTCTCTCCCTCATGCCATAACGCCTGCCATAGTTCCGATGGACTTAAGGATACCGAGCCTAATGTTAAAGATAAACCCAAGGCTAAAATTAAGCTTAAGGAAATTAGAGCAATTGTTAAAGTAGTGCGAACTGACTTGTCAGCGCTTGCGCTATCGCTGATTCGCTGAGGTAATTTCTGATGGGAATGATTAGAAGGATAGTTCATATAGGTAATGAGTAATTTAATGGCATTGGTGAACTGGAATATGAACTTAAACTAAATTCCGTAGATATCTCAGGTAATTTATATCTTGCATTTCCTCAATAATGATAAGCTAGGCACTGCCCACCATAGGGAATAATAAGGGTCACAGACGATAATTTTCCCATGAGTGCATGTGGTGCAATACATCAGGTCAGCAAATAATATTTTCGGCAAGGAGCTCCAAGAAACTGAATAATCCAGTGTCGATCACCAACAAGACTGACAATCTGTTTTGTATCAGCAATAGTGAATAAATAAATTGATATGAAACTTAGTCCCGCTTCACACAGATTATTAAGGACTCTCTCCCCAAGCAGTAATTCACAGGTGCTATGCAATTATCCTTTCTCCCAACAAATATTCTGTGAATCTACTTATAACGATTGTTCTAATAAAGACAATGTATTAGCGATTAAATATAAGTTATTACGAATCATAGCTGTTACTAATTGACCTGGGGCGACTGTTTCTTGCTGATAAGTTCCTAGTATCCGCTTGATTGACCTACTAAAAATATTTGAGAATAATTCTTATAATTATATCACAATCGTCAATATTCTTTACTTTATCCTGAGAACTTGATGATGCCATGAATATAAAATACCATCAATTTTCCATCATTTATATGGAGAAGATGGATTCTATTTTGGATTTTAATTACACAACTGACATATAGTGATCGCTTCAGGAACACCCAAATTCAATTTCTTCTCTCTCCCCTTGTTCACCAAAGTAATTAATTATTCTAATTGGAAATCCCTAACTCTTACAAAACATCCATAGAGTGAAATAGTATAAATGCGTTTGGGGCGCAAAATCTATTGAGAAGTAATTGCATCTAAACTTAAGCTAATTGACAATAGCTATTTTCAAGCCATTAAAGCTTAAACTTCAGTGCGAGAACAGAATGAAATCATTTACGTTACTTAATTATTTAATATTTGTAAGTATATTTTCATTAACAGGTATTCAATCAAGTAAAGTACTGGGCAAAGAAATACCCCAAGCAGGCGATAAACAAATTGTTTCTAACAGGGCAGCAGATTTACTTGCTCAGAACGACAACACATCAATTGCCAAGATTACCGGCATCAAAATAAATTCTACAGATAAGGGTATTGAGGTGATCCTAGAGACTGCAAATGCAAATAATTTGCAGCCTGTGGGTAAAAATGAAGGTAATAGTTTAATTGCTGATATCCCGAATGCGGTATTGACTTTACCTGATGGTGAAGATTTTAAAGTTGAAAATCCCACTGAGGATATTACTGCTATTAGTGTAACTCAGGTTGATGAGAAGAATATTCGCTTGAAAGTAACAGGAAAATCTGGAGCACCGACAGTAGAATTATTTGATAATAGTCAAGGTTTGATTTTTACCCTGATACCAGTTCCATTAACAGCGCAACCACCCCAACAACCCACGGAAGAGACAGAGGAATCTTCTCAAACACCAGAACCAGAGCAGCCACCAACTAGTGATGAAAATCAGTCCAAACCACCAGCAAAAGATGATGAACCAATTGAATTAGTAGTTACTGGGGAGCAAGATAGTTACACCGTACCCAATGCGACTACAGGGACTAGGACAGATACTCCCTTGCGTGACACTCCCCAATCAATTCAGGTGATTCCTAGAAAAATAATCGACGAGCAACAGGCACTTGAACTAGATGATGTTGTACGCAATGCCAGTGGTGTTGTTTCTAATTCCCAAGATCCAAGGGGACAAAGATTTATTATCCGAGGATTTTCTTCTTCATCAGTCCTACGGGACGGAATTAGATTAACTGATGGTGCGAATGGAAATATTGGATTTGCCGACTTATCCAATGTTGAGCGTGTCGAGGTATTAAAAGGTCCAGCAGCTATTTTATATGGTGCCTTGGAACCGGGAGGTGTAATTAACTTAGTCAATAAACAACCTTTATCTGAACCATACTACAATCTCAATTTTCGGGTTGGAAATCGAGAGTTAATAGAACCTAAGATTGATATTTCTGGCCCATTAACTGAGGACAAACGCCTACTTTACCGTCTGAATACAGTATATCGTCGAGAAGAATCTATTCGTAATTTTGATGTCCCCATCGAAAAATTCTTTATTGCACCTACTGTTAGCTGGAAAATTAGTGATCGCACTGATATTACCTTCAATCTAGAATATAACGATGATAAGCGTCCAGCAGATTTTGCTGGTATTCCTGCCATTGGAGATCGGGTAGCAGATATACCCTTTGATCGGATTACAGGAGAACCAGATGATGATGCTAGGAATGAATCCCTACGAGTTGGTTACAAGTTCGAGCACCGTTTTAGTGATGATTGGAAAGTACGCAACAATTTTAGTTTTTATGACTTAGACTCAGACTTTATCGCTAATATAGGACCAATTTCAGCTGCTTTCTTTAACGAAACCACTGGTGACATCAATCGTCTTTATCTTCAGAATCGTCAAACTGCAAAAAACCTTGAACTGCAAACCAACGTTGTGGGCAAATTCTCCACTGGCTCACTCAAACATACACTCCTGGCTGGTGTGGATCTTGTCCGACGGGATGCCGCGACTTTCCGTCGTATTGATTTTTCACCCCAACCTGTTTTTAACATCTTCAATCCTGTATATGGGCTAGTGTCGCGACCAGATAGTTTTGACGACAATCCCCCGAAAACTCGTGAACTTCGAACTGATTCCCTAGGAATATATCTCCAAGATCAGATAAAAGTAGGGAATAATTTCCATATCTTAGCAGGTATTCGTTATGATACCGTCGACCAAGAAGACGACGATTTAGAGAATAATACTAGTTCCAGTCAAAATGATGATGCTTTTAGTCCTAGGATAGGATTTTTGTATCAGCCGACTAAAGAACTCTCCTTATACACTAGTTACAGCACTTCCTTTGCACCCAACTCTGGTGAAACAAGGTCTGGGGATATTTTAGAACCTGAGCGTGGTGAGCAGTTTGAAATTGGTATTAGGGCTGAACTGTTAAAGGGTGGACTAGTGGCAAACTTGGCATTTTTTGATATTACCAAGAAAAACGTCTCCACTGGCGATCCTAGCAATGATGCTGGAGAGACTTTTGTTGTTGCGGTTGGTGAACAACGCAGTCGTGGAATTGAACTGGATTTGATTGGTAAAATATTACCAGGTTGGAATATAGTTGCTAACTATGCCTATACTGATGCTGATATTACCGAGGACAATACCTCGATTGAAGGTAATCGCTTATTTGGTGTTCCCGAACATAATTTTAATTTGTGGACAACCTACGAAATTCAACAAGGGTCGCTGAAAGGATTGGCTGTTAGTCTGGGGTTCAATTTTGTTGATGAGAGATTTGGGGATAATGACAATAGCTTTGTCTTAGAAAGCT